>NZ_JAFMPL010000179.1:0-8568 GCF_019038455.1 Nocardia noduli | reverse complement strand
TGTGAATCGAGAGTGGTGCAACATTTCGGCAACCCGCGGCTTCTAGGGTGGCTACAGGTGCTGTGGAGTGAGGTGGGACGTGGACCTGGACACGATTCGGGAGGTGGTGGTGGCACGGGAGCGGGCCGACCTGGTCGGCCTGGGACAGACCTGTGCCGTGTTGGCGGGGGGTACGTACCTGTTCTCGGAGCCGCAGGTGCGGTTGGCGCGGCTGATCGATATCACCGGGTTGGGGTGGCCCGCTCTGCTCGAGACCTCCGATGGGTTGGAGATCGCCGCGACCTGCACGCTGGCCGAATTCGCCGGTGCGACGCGCGGGCGGGAGATCGGGCAGGCGGTACTGCGCGAGGACTGGCCGGGCACGACCCTGTTCGCCCAGGGCTGCCGCGCGCTGCTGGCCTCGCACAAGATCTGGCGGAGCGCGACGGTCGGCGGGAACATCTGCCTGTCGCTGCCCGCGGGCGGGGTGCTCGCCGCGCTGACGGCCCTGGACGCGGTCGCGCTGATCTGGTCCCCGGACGGAACCGATCGCCGGATTCCGCTGCGCGATTTCGTTCTCGAAGCAGAGAGTAATGTGCTCGCGCCCGGGGAGATACTGCGTTCGTTGCACGTGCCGACGCGAACACTGCGTGCCCGCACCGCGTTTCGTAAGATCGCACTCGCGCCGTTCGGCCGTTCCGGCGCGGTGGTGATGGGCAGGCGCGAAGCCGACGACCGTACGGCGATCACGATCACCGCGGCCACCACCCGCCCCGTCGTCCTGGATTTCCCGGCGCCACCCGATCCGGACCGGGTCGCCACCGCCGTCGCCGACCTCGATTCGGCGCTGTGGTTCGACGATCCGCACGGTGCCCCGGATTGGCGTCGTCACGTCACCGGTGTCCTCGCCCGTGAAGTCGCGGACGAATTGCGCACGGACGGGAGTGGGACATGAGCTTCTACAGGCGCGGTCCAGCGGGTGAAGTCGGTGAGCGGCAATGAGATTCGAAGTCGACGGCGACATGTTCGAGGTACAGCCGCGTCCCGGCCAGTGCTTGCGCACGCTGCTGCGCGAACAGGGGCGCTTCGCGGTCAAGAAGGGGTGCGACACCGGTGATTGCGGCGCCTGCTCGGTCCAACTCGACGGACAGACGGTGCACTCCTGTGTCGTTCCCGCCTATCGCGCGGCGGACCGCGTCGTCACCACGGCGGCGGGGCTCGGCAGCGTCGCCGATCCGCATCCGGTGCAGCAGCGGTTCATCGACAGCGCGGCGTTCCAATGCGGTTTCTGCACCGCCGGAATGGTGGTGACGGCCGCCGGACTCGGCTGCGGCACCGCGGATTCCGCACCGGAGTCCGGGGAGCTTTCCGAACTGATGAAAGGCAACCTGTGCCGGTGCACGGGGTACCGAGCCATCCGCGAGGCGTTGACCGCGGAGGGTGACCCGGGTGCGGGATCGGTCGCAGCCCATCGGTGCCCTGCTGAGGCACGACCGACTCCCGCGGCCAGGCCGCTCGTCGATTCGGTACGGGACATGATCGGTGAGCCGAGCGCTCGAGCATCGGCGGCCGACGCGGGTTCCGGTGCCGGACTGCGGCCCGGACCCGGTGCCACCACCACGTGGGGCGGTGCGGGAACCGGGGTCGGGGCGCCTGCGGGCCCCCGGATCGTCACCGGCACCGAACCGTTCACCTTCGACGTCCTGCCGCCACGTGACGGTACGTCGCCGACGCCGGGAACCGAGACTTCCTTCGACCCGACCTCCGTCGCGCCACCCACCGCACCCTTGCACATCGCGGTGGCGGTGAGTCCGCACGCGCATGCGCGCATCGTCTCCATCGACACTTCGGCGGCGGAGGCGGTGCCCGGCGTGCACGCCGTGCTCACCTACGCGGACGCACCGGATATCGCCTTCTCGACCGCGCGTCACGAGTTGCGTACCGACGACCCGGACGACACCTACGTCCTCGATCGGACGGTGCGGTTCGTCGGTCAGCGTGTCGCGGCGGTCGTCGCCGAGACATTGGGTGCGGCAAAGGCGGCCTCTCGCCTGCTGCGGATCGAATACGACCTGCTGCCCGCCGTTTTCGATCCGGCGGACGCGCTGGCCGACCGGGCTCCGAAATTGCACGGCGGCAAACCGGTTTCGGCGCGGATCGCCGATCCGGACCGCAACCTGGTGGCCGAATTGCACGGCGAGGTGGGTGATATCGCCGCCGGTCTGCGTGCGGGAGCGAAAGTGGTTCGGGGCGTGTGGCATTCGCCGCGCGGACAGCACGTCCACCTCGAAACGCACGGCGGTATCGGCTGGTTGGACGCCGACGGCAGGCTCGTCATCCGGTGCAGTACCCAGGTGCCGTTCCTGGTGCGTGACGAACTCTCCGTCCTCTTCGGGCTGGCTCGTGATCGGGTGCGGGTCTTCGCGACCCGCGTCGGCGGCGGGTTCGGGGCGAAACAGGAGATGCTGGCCGAGGATCTGATCGCGTTGGCGGTGCTGCGCACCGGTCGGCCGGTGCAGTACGAATTCACGCGCTCGGACGAATTCGTCTCCGCGACCTCACGGCATCCGATGCGGGTGGCGGTGACGGCGGGCGCGGACACCGACGGCATTCTGACGGCGCTGGCGATCGACGTGCTCGCCGACGCGGGCGCCTACGGCAATCACAGCGCGGGCGTGATGTTCCACGGCGTGGGGGAATCGGTCGAGGTGTATCGCTGCGCGAACAAGCGGGTCGACGCGCGCTCGGTGTACACCAACAACATTCCCTCCGGCGCGTTCCGCGGCTACGGACTCGGGCAGATCATCTTCGGGGTGGAATCGGCGCTCGACGAACTGGCGGCGGAACTCGGTATCGATCCGTTCGAATTGCGTCGCCGCAACGTGGTCGTACCCGGTGATCGGTTCGTCGGCGCCGCCGTGGACGACGGCGATCTGGTCTTCGGCAGCTACGGACTCGATCAGTGCATCGACCTGGCCGAACAAGCGCTGCACCGGGGTAACGGGGTGTCCGCGCCCGGTCCGGACTGGCGGGTCGGGACCGGGATGGCGCTGGCGATGATCGCCACCATCCCGCCGCGCGGTCATCGCTCCGAGGCGATCGCCACGCTGCGCGCCGACGGTCGCTACGAGATCAGGGTCGGCACAGCGGAATTCGGTAACGGCACCACCACCGTGCACGCCCAGTTGGCCGCGACCGCGCTCGGCGCCGATGTGCGACGCATCGTCATCAGGCAGTCCGACACCGATCTGGTCGGCCACGACACCGGCGCCTTCGGTTCGACCGGCATCGTGGTGGCGGGCAAAGCGTCCTACGCGGCGGCCCTTGCCTTACGCGCGCGCATGCTCGATCGCGCCGCCAAACTGACCGGCACCGTGCCGGGCGAAGGCGAACTCGAGTCGGAAGGGGTGCGCTGCGGTGACACCCTCGTCACCGTCGCCGAACTGCTGGCCGAAGGCGAGCTCAGCGCCACCGGTGAGCACGCGGGCAGCCCGCGTTCGGTGAGTTTCAATGTGCACGCCTTCCGCGTGGCGGTGCGGCCGGAGACGGGATCGGTGCGCATCCTCCAGTCGGTCCAGGCCGTCGACGCGGGCACGGTACTCAACCCGGTGCAGTGCCGAGGTCAGGTGGAAGGCGGTGTGGCCCAGGCCATCGGCACCGCGTTGTACGAGGATATGCGCAGCGTCGAGGGTGTGGTCACCACCAGCACGCTGCGGCACTATCACATCCCGCAATTCGGCGATGTGCCGACGACCGAGGTGTATTTCGCCGAAACCAGTGACGACCTGGGCCCACTCGGCGCGAAATCGATGAGCGAATCGCCCTACAACCCGGTTGCCCCCGCATTGGCGAACGCGATCAAGGATGCTGTCGGTATCCGGCCGGACCGGTTGCCGATGACGGCGGACCGGATCTGGCGCGCTTTGCAGGAAGGAGACCGAGGGTGACTTCCACCCGGTTGCCGGAGCACATCCTGGCCCGGTTCGACGCGGTACTCGACCAGGTCGACGCGCGATTGCGTGCCGGGTACCCGGGACCGGACGGTCGCGCCCAGCCGATCCACACCGTCTACGTACCGGCCGACCGGATCACTCCGTCGACGCCGCTGGACTGGGGTGCGTCCGCCGTGACCCTGCTCGACCGGCACCGCGACCTGCTGTCGGAACGGGACGGCACCGAGTCGCTCGACGCGGTGCGGGCCAGGCTGCTCGGTGATCCGGTGCAGGATCTGCGCATCGATTTCGAGGACGGCTACGGTTTCCGCGACGACGCGCAGGAGGACGCCGCCGCGACCGCGGCGGGCGAGATCATCGCCGGATGGGCGTCGGCGGGCGGTCCCGCCGGATTCGGTATCAGGATCAAGGGGTTGTCCGGCGCCGAACGCGGCCGCGCGCTGCGCACCCTGGAACTGGTGCTGGAGGCCATGGGCGGGGTACCGGACGGATTCGTGTTCACGGTGCCCAAGATCCGTGCCGTCGAACAGGTTTCGGCGTTGGTCGCCCTGTGCGACGGCTTCGAGACCGGTTTCGGTCTCCGCGAGGGCACGCTGCGATTCGAATTGCAGATCGAGAGCCCGCAGGCGATCGTCGCCTCCGACGGCACCGCGCCGATCGCGCGCATGCTCACCGCCGCCGAGCGACGGTGCAGCGCGCTGCATTTCGGCACCTACGACTACACGGCCGCCTGTGGAATCGCCGCGACCGACCAGGCGCTCGACCATCCGGCCGCCGACCACGCCAAGGCGGTGATGCAGGTGGCGGCCGCGCAGACCGGGGTGTGGATCTGCGACGGGTCGACCCAGATCGTTCCCGACACCGAACCGGAAAACGCGCTGCTCAACCATCATCGGCTCGTCGGCCAGGCGCTGCGGCGCGGCTACTACCAGGGCTGGGATATGCATCCCGGTCACCTGGTCACCCGCTGGCTGGCGACCTACGACTTCTTCCGACAGGCCGTCGACGTCGCCGTTCCGCGTCTGCTGGCCTATCTGGATCGCCGCTCCGGCGGCGTGATCGACGAACCCGCGACCGCCGAAGCACTGGCCGCGACGGTACTGCGCGCCGTGCACAGCGGGGCGCGCACCGAAGACGAATTACGGATCACGGCCCCCGAATTGAGCCCGGCCGTGCTGCGGGCTCTCGTCGCGCGCGAGCCGATCCCGCACGATCCCCGATGACGGCTCGATCGACGACGACCGCAGCACAGGAGGCATGGTGAACGAACTGATCGGCGATGAGGATTTCACGCTGTTCCCGGACCTGGCCGTCCGCCCCCTCGGCGGTTCGGTGATCTGGGCGAACGACGAATCCTTCGCGGAGAAGGAGAATTTGATCAATCCGGGACCGTCGGAGTATCAGCCGTCGACCTTCGGACACAAAGGCCAGATCTACGACGGCTGGGAAACCCGCAGGCATCGCGGCGAACCCGGCGACGACAGCGCGATCGTCCGTCTCGGGGTGCCGGGAGTGATCCGGGGCATCGTGGTCGACACCGCCTGGTTCACCGGCAACTATCCGCCCGCTGTCTCGGTGTCGGCGCTGGAGATCGCGGGCTATCCGCCCGCCGAGTCGATCGCCGAGCGCACCGACTGGGTGAGTTTGATCGACCGGGCCCAGGTCAAGGGCGACAGCCGCAACCCGTTCCCGGTCACCGACGAGAACCGTTGGACCCATGTGAAACTCACCATGCATCCGGACGGCGGCGTCGCGCGGCTACGGGTACACGGTGAGGGCAGGCCGGATCGGGAACTGCTCGGACTCGGCCCGCTCGACCTGGCCGCGCTGGAGAACGGCGCGCTGGTACTGGACTGCTCGAATCGCTTCTACAGCTCACCGAATCAGCTGCTCTATCCCGGTCTGGCCCGGAAGATGGGCGACGGCTGGGAGACCGCGCGCCGCCGCGACGACGGCAACGACTGGGTGCGCATCCGCCTGGCCGGACCCGGACTGGTCCGGCTCGCCGAGATCGACACCTCCTATTTCCTCGGTAACAGTCCCGGCTCGGCCAGGCTGACCGGCCGCACCACCGACGGCACCGAGGTGGAACTGCTGCCGCGCACCCCGCTGCTGCCCGACACCAGACATCGTTTCGCGGTGACGCCGATGGCGGCCTCGGTCGAGGAGGTCCGGCTCGACGTCTATCCCGACGGCGGACTTGCCCGCCTTCGGCTGTTCGGGGAGTTCGGCGGATGACCGCCGATCGCGACCTCATCGGCTACGGCCGCACACCACCGGACCCGAAATGGCCGGGCGGCGCGCGCATCGCGGTGCAATTCGTCCTCAATTACGAGGAGGGCGGGGAGAACAATGTCCTGTACGGGGACGCCCATTCGGAGACGTTCCTCTCGGAGATGACTCCGGCCGAGGCATTTCCCGATCGCCACATGAGTATGGAATCGCTCTACGAATACGGTTCGCGAGCCGGGCTGTGGCGGGTATTGCGGGCATTCGAACGGCGCGGTCTTCCGCTGACAATATTCGCCGTGGCACAGGCGATGCGGGCCAATCCGGAGGCGGTCGCCGCCTTTCGGGAACTCGGACACGAAATCGCGAGCCACGGATTGCGCTGGAAGAGTTATCAGTCGATCGATCGCGAAACCGAACGCGCGCATATGGCCGAAGCGGTGCGGCTGCTCACCGAGTTGACCGGTTCGCGTCCACTGGGCTGGTACACCGGGCGGGACTCACCGAACACCCGCGAACTCGTCGTCGAACACGGCGGTTTCGTCTACGACTCCGATTCCTACGCCGACGACCTGCCGTACTGGGTCACCGTGCGCGGCACCGACCACCTGGTGGTGCCCTACACACTCGACACGAACGATATGCGTTTCGCCTCCCCGGCGGGCTTCCCGTCCGGCGAGCAGTTCTTCGCACACCTCCGCGACGCGTTCGACGTGCTGTATCGCGAGGGCACCGAAGGCAGCCCGAAGATGCTCTCGGTCGGATTGCACTGCCGCCTGGTCGGCAGGCCCGCCCGTATCGCGGCCCTGGAACGGTTCCTCGATCACGTTCAAACGCACGAGCGGGTGTGGATAACCCGACGCATCGATATCGCCGAACACTGGCGCGCGACGCATCCGCCCGCTCTCAGTTCCCGCAACGGGTTGTCGGCGGCGGGTAACTGAGGCTGCGATCGTGTCCGGTCCCGTCGTGGACGGGACCGGACACCGGATCAAGCGAACAGTCCGCGCACGAACGGGATCGAATCCACCAGTGAGGCGTTGACGGTCCCGTCGTGATCCTCGGGATAGGTGTGCAGCGTGAGCGGTTGCCCACCCGCTTCCAGGCGCGCGGCGAACAGCAGGGTCGCCGGGGTGATCACATCGGTGTCGCGCAGACCTTGGCCGAGGAACAACGGCCGGTCGTACCCGGATTCGGGCAGGCCCATGGTCCGGGTGAGGACGCCGAGCAGATCCGGCACCTGTGAGAGCGGGCGCGCGAACTGATCGCCGACGACCACGTTGTTCGCGGCGAGTTCGTCACCGAACGGGTCGATGCATTCCGTCCGCGCCCGTGCCAGCCATCGCCTGCCGGATTCGGTCAGATACGACTCGATACCCAGTTCGGGATAGGTGACGGCCAACCCGTTGAGTATGTAGAAGACGTAGGCGGTCGTGTGCGCGCCCAGTTCGATCGGCGGCACGCCGGGGCCGAGCGGCAACAGGATGTTCTCGATATAGGCGGGCACCCCGGTGCCGACCGCGCCGCGATAGTCGAGTTCCGGCCCGCCGAATTCGGTGGCGTAGCGGGCCGTGTACACGGCGGCGCCGCCACCCTGCGACTGACCGACCACCGCCCATTTCCTCGACAGTGTCGGGAAACGTTTCGTCGCCGCCGCGACCGCGTCGACCACGTTGTGCGCCTCGACCGTGCCGTTCAGATACGGATGCTCACCCGGTGTGCCGAGTCCGGCGTAATCGGCCGCCACGATCGCGTACCCCTGATCCAGCCAGGTCCCGAGATAGGCCCAATCGCGTTCGACGGCGGCGGGACCGGCGACGCTGTAGGCGCAATCGTCACCCAACCCGACGGTGCCGTGCGCCCACGCGATCACCGGCCAACCGCCCGCGGGCGGTTCACCGGGCGGGAAGTACACCGCTGCGCTCGCGGTCGTCGGCTGGTCACGCACGGTGGTCGAGCTGTACAGGATGCGAGTCGAGTCGTGTGAGCCCGGCAGGGTCGCGGCGGCGGAAAGCGGTTCCACGGACAGGACGGTTCCGGTCGCGACGGGTTCCGCGTTCGCGACGGGCAGACTCAGCAGAACTATGATTATGGCGGCCGGGGCCGCGTGTCCGCGGCCCCCTTTGTCTCGCGTCCGAGCGGTCGAGACTCGCGCCTTCGGCGCATGCGCTTCGACCGCTCGGACGCGAGACGGGCCGCGGACGGGCGCTCGTAAGGCTCGCGCCTTCGGTGCGTGTGCTTCGACCGTTCGGGCGTGAGACGGGCTGCGCGGGAGCGCTCGTAAGGCTCGCGCCGTGGTGCGCGGAAGCGCTCGTAAGGCTCGCGCCGTGGTGCGCGGAAGCGCTCGTAAGGCTCGCGCCGTGGTGCGCGGGAGCGCTCGTAAGGCTCGCGCCGTGGGGGGTGGGGG
>NZ_JAFMPL010000178.1:0-8767 GCF_019038455.1 Nocardia noduli | reverse complement strand
AGCGGTCCGTTTGGCGCGGCGGATCAGCGAGCTCGGCGACCAACTGAAATCCAATCGTGCTCAGCTGGACGAGATTCTCGCCGATCATGTCCCACAGTTGCTGGCGTTACCTGGAGTCGGTGCGGTCACTGCCGCGGTCATTCTCACCGTGTGGTCACACCCCGGCAGGATCAGAACCGAAGCTGCACTGGCCAAGATCGCCGGAACTGCTCCGATCCCAGCGTCATCGGGGAACACCACCCGTCATCGGCTCAGCCGGGGTGGTGACCGGCGGCTCAACAGGGCGATCCACACGATCGTGCTGACTCGGATGCGGACCGACGACGCCACTCGCGCCTACCTGCAGAAGCGACTCGCCGCCGGCAAGACCAAACGCGAGGCCACCCGCTGTCTGAAACGGTATGTCACCCGCCAGATCCACCGAACGCTGAAGCAGGTCCCCGCAACGACTTGACAAACATAGAAGCCTCCCGGTTTGTCCGGAGACTTCGTTCCTTGGGAAGGATGGAGTCATGTCAGGATCGCCGAAGAGGTACCCGCCCGAGCTTCGTGAACGGGCTGTGCGGATGGTCGCCGAAGTCCGGTCACAGCATCCTTCGGAGTGGGCGGCGATCGCCTCGGTCGCGAGCAAACTCGGTATCGGATCGGCCGAGACCCTGCGCAACTGGATCCGTAAGGACCAGGTCGACGCCGGCCAGCGCCCGGGTGTGAGCACCGATACGGCAGCAGAGATGCGCCGATTGCGGGCGGAGAATCGAGAACTGAAGCGCGCCAACGAAATTCTTCAGTCCGCGTCGACTTTCTTCGCGGCGCAGCTCGACCGCCGAAACAAGTGATCGTCGACTACATCGACACACACAAACAGGAGTTCGGCGTCGAGCCGATCTGCAGGGTGCTCACCGAGCACGGCTGCCCGATCGCGTCGTCCACCTACTACGACACCCGCGACCGCCCGGCTTCGGCACGCGATCTGCGCGATGAATTCCTTACCGCCGAGATCGCCCGTGTCCACGCCGAGAACTACTCGGTCTACGGCGCCCGCAAAGTCTGGCTGCAACTACGACGAGAGGACATCGAGGTGGCCCGCTGCACCGTCGAACGACTCATGCGCAAACTGGGCCTGCAAGGCACCCGTCGCGGAAAGGTCAAACGCACCACGATCGCCGACCCGCAAGGCCGGCGTGCCGAGGATCTGGTGCAACGAAAATTCAACCCGACGGCCCCGAACCTGTTGTGGGTAGCCGATTTCACCTACGTCTCGACATGGTCGGGATGGGTATACGTAGCGTTCGTGATCGATGCCTACGCGCGTCGGATCGTGGGCTGGCGAACCTCGACCACGATGACCACACCGCTGGTCCTGGACGCGATCGAACACGCCATCTGGACCCGTGCCCGCGACGGGATCACCGACCTGTCCGGGCTGATACACCACCACGACCGCGGCGCTCAATACACCTCGATCGCCTTCACTGACCGGTTGATCCAAGCCGAGATCGACGCCTCGATCGGCTCGACCGGCGACAGCTACGACAACGCTCTCGCCGAGTCGATCAACGGACTCTACAAAACAGAACTGATCAAACACCGAAAACCTTGGCGCACAGTCGAACACGTCGAGATCGCCACCATGGAATGGGTCGACTGGTACAACCACCGCAGACTCTACGAATACTGCGGCGACATCCCACCAGCCGAACTCGAAGCCCTCTACTACGCTCGACACAGGACCACAGTCAACCGCTGAGTTCACACATCAGAAAGTCTCCGGACTCACCGGGGGGATTCAGACCGAGGTTGCATCCGGTGACAGAACCCCGGACCAACTCGTTGCCGACGACTCGACCGGTCTTGACCTCATAGACCACAGCGTTGTAAAGGCCCCGATATTGCGGCTCTGCGCTTGCTCGGGTCGTGAGACCGCGTTTGAGACCTCCAACGCCAACCATGCACGTCCAATAGGCAGATGCTGGAGGCCTGAATGGCATAGTGAGCTGGCTAAGAGATCAGTTCAGAATGAGTTGTTGTATCGGTTTGGTCTGCCGCACGATATGTCCGATACTTCCGGGGTGGGTGATGAGGTGGTGACCGATGCGTTGTGGGCGCGACTGGAGCCGTTGATTCCGTTGCCGCAGCGTCGTTTCCGTCATCCGGGTCGGCGGCGGTGCAGCGATCGGGCGGCGTTGGAGGGGATCTTGTTCGTGGCGCGGTCCGGTATCGGTTGGAACCAGTTGCCGACGGCGTTGTTCGGAGCCTCGGGTGCGACATGCTGGCGGCGGTTGGCCGACTGGCAGGAGGCCGGGGTATGGCAGCGACTGCACCAACAGGTACTCACCGAACTGCGTGCCGCCGAGAAACTGGAACTGTCGATCGCTCTGGTCGACGGGTCGCATCTGCGGGCGCTCAAAGGGGGGACCACGTCGGCCCCAGCCCGGTCGATCGGGCGAAACCCGGCTCCAAGCACCATCTGATCACCGACGCCACAGGAACACCCCTGGCAGTCACCCTGACCGGCGGAAACCGCCACGACGTCACCCAACTCATCCCACTACTCGACGCGCTACCGATCATCGGCGGACGCCGAGGCAGGCCCTGGCGCCGACCCCGATACCTCTATGCCGACCGCGGCTACGACTACGACAAATACCGCCGACTCCTGCGCGAGCGAGGAATTGTCCCGGTCATCGCCCGCCGCGGCACTGCCCACGGCTCCGGACTCGGCACCGTGCGCTGGCCGGTCGAACGCAGCTTCGCCTGGCTACACGCCTTCAAACGCCTACGTACCCGCTACGAACGCCGCGCCGACATCCACCACGCGCTACTCACCCTCGCCTGCGCGGTCATCTGCCTCCGAAAACTCATTCTGAACTGACCTCTTACTAGTGAGTCTGTCTGTGGTGCAGCATCTTCCGGACGGGTCGTTCCTGTCACGGCTGGCCGACAAGGCTCAACGGCAACGCAACCGCCGCAACCAGGCCAGGGGCACCGGCGCCACGCAGGAGGGGGGTGCTGGCACGGGTCGTGGAGTACGAGATCGGCAACCGCGGCCGTGACGATTCGGGCCTGATCCGGTTGATCACCCCCCTGCTCGACCACGAGATCGCACCGGCGATCGAGCTCGCTGCGGCCTACCATCATCGGTGGCAGATCGAAACCAGGTTCGCCGAGATCGAGACCAGTCAGCGCGGCAGCTACCGGGTCCTGCGCTCGCGCAGCCTGGCTATGGTGCGCCAGGAGATCTGGGCCCTGCTGACCACTACGGCTGTCGTTCATCCGCACCCTGCGCGTTGTCCGGCGGCACATCACCGGGCAAGCGAGATTTCCCCCTGACCGATTGACCGCAGCCACTGCTCACGCCGTCGCCGAGATCCTCGAACGCCCCAACTCACGCCGCCACCGCAGCTATCCCCGGGTGATCAAACGGGCCGGTCGTCACAAGTTCGGCCGAAAAACCTGCAGCACACAAACATGAACCACGCCGGTCGACCCGAGATTCGACTACGCCACCGCGCAAGTTAACGGCATTGGCATCAAACCCGGGGCGACTCAACACTTTCTCAGACCGCGGGTCTGACTGCATCCCGTAGAGGGCAACCCCGCCTCCTTGCGTCTTCTACTCCTGGGTCCGTAGCGCGCCCGATGGGCAGGCCTCCACTGCCGCGCGCACGACGCCCTCCTGGTCAAGAGTCGGTGTCTCAGCGTGTGCGATAACCAGTCCGTCGTTATCATCCTGGTCGAACAACGCGGGTGCGGTCAGCGCGCACATCCCAGCGCCTATGCAGCGATCGCGATCGACAATGAGATTCATAGTGTTTCTGCTCCTACCAGCTAACAGGCAGTTGGTTTACGCCGAAGATCTGGCCGCTTCCCAACTGCACCTCGTGAGCCGGAATCGCCAACTGCAGATTAGGAAAGCGAATCGCCAACGCATGGAAGGCAACTCGCATCTCGACGCGGGCCAGCTGCTGGCCAAGGCATTGATGGGCGCCGTGGCTGAATCCCAGGTGCCCGATTGTGTTTCGGTGCAAGTCGAGAGCATCGGGACTGTCGAAGCGCGCCGGATCGCGGTTGGCGGTCTGGATGGACACCGCGACCGTCTCACCGGCCCGGATCAGTTTGCCGCCGAGCTCGACGTCTTCCAGTGCGGCCCGGGCGGTGCTGTGGCTGATGCTCAGATAACGCATCAGCTCCTCTACCGCGTTGTCGGTGAGGTCCGGATCCGAGCGCAATGCCGCGAACTGCTCGGGGTGGGTGAGCAGTGCGAATGTACCCAGCGCCAGCATGTTCGCCGTGGTGTCCAGCCCTGCGCCGAGCAGGAAGGCGCCGATACCGGCCAGTTCCTCGTCGGTGAGATCGGTCGTAGTCAGGTCGCTGAGCAGATCGTCGGTGGGAACGGTACGTTTGTCTGTTACAAGGTCAGCGACATAGTCGACGATGGCGGTGTAGGCGACCATGCGTTCCTCTGGGCCTGCCGTGACGTCGCTGGCCTTCTTCGCATGTTCCTGGAAGGTAGTGCGATCCGAACTGGGCACACCCAGCAGTTCACAGATCATCAACGCCGGGATGGGACGTGCGAAGGCCGTCATCAGATCTAGTGGGCCACCGTGCTTTTCCATCGCATCGAGATGCTCCGTGGTGATCTGATCGATCCGCTCGGTTAACAGTTGCATGCGTCGTACTGTGAACTTGCCGGTCAATAACTTTCGGTACCGACGGTGGTCCGGGCCGTCCATACCGGCGAGGGCACCCACCGGTGCCGGCGGCATAGGTCCATAGTCGGCATACGGATAGTGCTGGAGCTCATGGCGGGCGCTAAAGCGAGGATCCGCGAGCACTGCGCGGACTTCGGTGTGGCCGGTGGCCAGCCAGCCCTGGTGGCCATTGGCGAATTGCATTCGGGTCAGAGGATCGCGCTGCCGGATCTCGGTCAGCGCGGCGGGTGGGTCGAAGGGGCAGCGGCTGGACCGGGTGGTCGGCAATTGTGTTGCGACGACGGGTGCTTCGCTCATCGGATGGCTCCATTGCTGAGGGTCAGATTTCGAAGTCTGCCTGAGCCGAATTGGCATGGTCACATGTGTGGACGCTGCGGCTGGGATCTTCAGGCGACTATCTACCGGTGGGAACAAAAATCTTGATGCGGTGGCGTCTACGCGGGCTATCCGGGAGGGTATGTGTGCTCGGAGAGTTTCTGCTGGATGTGTGTGATAATGCTATCGACGTGCTTGGTTAGATAAAAATGGCCACCAGTATGTATATGAAGCTCGAAACTGCTGGAAGTGTGTCGTTTCCAACTGCTTGCTTCGTCAACAGTTACCCGGGGGTCCCGGTCGCCAATATGGGCAGAAATCGGTATTGAAACCTCAGTGCCTGGTTCGTGGAAATATGTTTCGATAGCTCGATAGTCTGCGCGTACGACGGGCAAGATCATCCGGACAATATCATTGTCCGCGAAAGCTCGGCTGTCCGTACCGCCTAGCGTTTTGAGCTCTTCAAGGAGTTTCTCATCCGACAGTGTGTGCGCTATTTCTAGGCGATAGCGAGACGGCGCGCGTCGACCAGAGACAAACAGAGCGATCGGGCTCTTGGTAATAGATAGTCTTTTAGTCACCTCATAAGCTAAAATCGCTCCCATGCTATGGCCGAATAGGGCCAGCGGCTTGTCTGAGAAGCGCATATTATCCGCAATGGAATCTGCGAGAGCGGCTATGCTTCCGGCTGGCGATTCATTTCGGCGATCCTGCCTCCCAGGATACTGCACAGACAACACTTCAACTTCGGGAGGCATCGCCCTAGATAGCGGCAAAAAGAAGCTTGCGGAGCCGCCAGCGTGAGGGAAACACACGAGTCTACTGCTTGCAGTTGGCGACGGATTGAACCGTCTGAACCACAGGCTTACCTCGGTGGAAGTGCTCAATTCGGGTCCTTTCGGTCAACGATTGACCCGGGCCAGGGCGTTGTCTTCTGGTGGCGAGGTCGCCCGCGATGAGGATGCATCAGGTCCGAGTCACTGGTGTTGGTCCTGGAGTAGTTGACTTCCCGTGACGAGGATCCTGTTGCGATTGCGACGGTTGTGCTGAGCCCGTTCTCGTAGGCGCAAAACGTAAGAGTGAACGGGTGCCATAGCATTCGGGCACGATGCACCGGGTTCTGTTCTGCCTCAGTGCATCTCATAACCCCCGCCTCTGGCACTATGACCCATGGCGGTCCGCTCTGGCACTATGATCCATGTCACGTCACCGCGTTCGTTGACATGGCAAATCCGTAGCAGCTCGCATTCTGGATGCTGGCCAACCGGGTTTGCCCATCCTCATGCGCTCCATGGCAACGTCACGCCGCAATGCTGGACGATCGGCCACAAAACGTGTTCTATCAGGAGCGTCGCTAATGGGTGATGGGTGGTGAGTCGAAGTACTTTGCCGTTGTAGTCGGGTATCTGCGTACATGCTCGAAGGCCGATTCAGCTAACTCTGCGCGGCCGCAGATCGTTAGTGCAGCTATTGACCTGTGGTGTCGGTGGTGATCTACTTATGAACATCGTTTACTGGCGATGTTTTAGTCATCGGGGGATGTAATTGTTGTGGTATGCAACCAGTGTGGGGGACTTCGAAGAGGTTCGGATATCGCAGACCGAATTGGTTAGCGGCCGAGGCGCGGAGTTTAGCTATGCTCAAGCGTTCAGCTGCTTTCAAGTTGGGTACCGTCGATGAGGAAGTCTGCAACGAATCGGTTGGAGATCCCAAAGTCGGTAGCGGGTTCAATCTCTGTCTGCGGTAGAAGTGTTACACCTTCTCGTTGGAGAATTCTGGCTGGCGCCGAGTTTGTTGAACCGAATTTGCGATGTTGTGGGTCGGGCCCATGATCAAGCACCTCCGCATACGAAGGATGTTGATTGCCGGCACCAGACCGGCCCGATGTTCTCGCTCGACTAGATTGACGTAGGCGGGATATACCCGCCCGGGATCATAGCGGTCGACTGATTTTAGGATTACCTGACGTGGTGCGGTTCGACGCCACAGATGGGAGTGATTCTCCATCGGTCGCTGGTGTGCGATGTGGCAGAGGCGACGTAAGGGGCGGTCGCGGGCGTCCTTGAGATCGTGGTTCGGGGAGCGGTGTGCAGCGGTCGTGATCTATAGCGGAGCCGGCGCACTGGCTCAGGGCCCAGACAACCATCCATCCACAGCAGTGTTTCACCGACGAACATCTCACTGGTAGCCGACTAGTGGTGTGGATTTCGGCGCGGTCATTGCAGACCTCGGTATGGGCCGATCATTCTGCTTATAAAAATTTTGAATGGGGAGGCTTTTCTGATGTATAACGCTAGCGCTGATGGTATCGCGGTTGTGGGTTTGTCATGTAAACTTCCGGGTGCTGACAGCCTTGACAAATACTGGCAGCTTTTGATAAATGGTCGCAGTGCCGTTAATCAGCCGAACGCTACCAGTGCTGGCGGTAGATACGTATTTCCCAAAACGGCAGGGTACCTAAATGGCATCGACGGTTTCGATGCTGATTTCTTTGGTATCCGTCCGGCTGAGGCGGCGACGATCGATCCTCGTCAATTGCTCATGCTTGAGCTTTGCTGGGAAGCGATCGAAGATGCGGGTATCTCGCCAGACGCATTGAAACGCCGTTCTGTGGGAGTGTTTGTTGGGGCATCGCGCGACGAATTTGGCGAATCGATAAGAGTCGGCGACTCGGATGCGTATGCGGCAGCTGGAACCCACCGTGCGATGATCGCCAATAGGGTCTCGCGCTTCTTTGATTTTACGGGTCCAAGCATGGTTCTGGACAGTGCGCAGTCATCATCGCTGATTGCTGTCCATCTGGCCTGTGAGAGCATACGTCGTGGTGAATCTAGTGTAGCAATCGCTGGCGGGGTTAGCTTGATGGTAACCGGCAGTAATGTGCAGATGATGGATAATCTCGGGGTTATATCCAGGCAGGGTGAATGCAGGGCCTTCGATGCGAATGCTGACGGATTCGTGCCCGGTGAAGGCGGTGGAATAGTTTTGTTGAAACCGTTAGCCCAGGCTTTGCGTGACGGCGATAGGATTTACTCAGTTATTCTTGGTGGTGCAATCAACCAGGATGGTGCTAGTACGGATTTCATGGCTCCGAGTGTCGCGGCGCAAGAAGAGCTATTTTTGTCTGCCCTTCGGCGCGCCAACGTCGGTAGTGATCAAGTCCGCTACGTCGAGCTACATGGAACCGGAACTGTTGCAGGGGACTTAGCGGAGGCTGCAGCCCTGGTTTCTGTTTTTGGTAAGAGGCGCGGATCGGATGGATCATGGTTGCAGGTTGGCTCAGTAAAGACAAATATTGGCCATTTGGATGCGGCGGCGGGGATAGCTGGCTTTATTAAAGTGGCGCTGGGTCTGTTGCATGAAACAATTCCTCCGAGTTTGAACTATGCTACACCCAACGGGAGTATTTCTGCAATCGATTCTGGCGTGGCTGTATTGCGTCAGGGCTTGGATTTGTCTGCAGATGACGGCAGGGCCGTCGCCGGGGTGTCCTCGTTCGGTATGGGGGGGACGAATTGCCACATTGTCGTAGCGGCGCATTCCGCCAGAGCAAATAATTCGGACACCAGTCAGGCTTTTGGGCTGGTGCAAGAGTCGGCCACCACTCATGGGTTGGTGTGGGTGTTGTCGGGGCGTAGCGGTGAGGGCCTGCTCGCGCAGGGGCGCCGGTTGCAGGAGTGGCTGCTGACACGACCCGAGCTGGATCCGGTGGACGTGGGGTGGTCTCTGATCAGTACCCG
>NZ_JAFMPL010000177.1:0-8784 GCF_019038455.1 Nocardia noduli | reverse complement strand
TCCCCGCCCAGCGCCTTGCCGACCGCGCTCGCTTCGCGCACCGACCCGATATCGCGCAGATCGGCCAGCCCGGTGTCCAGGTCGACCCGGTCCTCCTCCAATCCGATGGTGAGCGCGATGAGTTCGCAGACCGCCGCCGGATCGTCCAATTTCACGAAATTCTGACCGAGCAGTGTCCGCCAGTGCGCGGCGATCTCCGGGTCGTCGTAGTAGTTCGACTGTTTCGGCAGGATGTAATAGATATGCCAGCGTTCGGCGAGTTCCCGATAGACCGATTCCACCGAGACATCGGTACGCACATGATCACCGATCACCGCTCGGATATGTCGGGATGCCAACTTGGATTTGTTCAGCTCGTCACCGATGAGGAAAAGATAGCCCCGTTTGCGACGCTTCTCCCACGCGTCGGTGACGATATGAGTGGCCATGAAATAGGCCGCCAATTCGTAGCTTTCGGATTTCTGCCCGCCCCCGCCGCCTTCCAGCAGGATATTGCGCAGTTGTTCGTCCATCCGGTTGTCGGATTCGAACTGCCCGATCTGGAGCGGCACCCGGTCGGTATCGGCGTCACCGATCGCGCCGAAGAGCAGTTGCGGGTCCTCGGCGTATCCCTTGGACCGCAGCAGGCCGTGCAGTTTGCCGAGTTTGTCCTGCATGATGATCGGCACCTGCCCCATCGACCCGGTGACGTCGAACAGCACCGCGATGGGAAGCGAATTGCCGTGGTCGGCCGAATCCCGGCACTCGCGGGTGCCCGCGCCGAACGGATCGAGGTCCGGATGCGCCTTCCAGCTCGAGTAGGGCTGATCCCGCATCTGCGCGGTGTAGCCGAAGTCGTCGATCCCCCGTCCGGCGCGGTAGGTCTTGGCCGCTCGGTAGGCGGTGTCGTCCCAATGTCCGTATCCCATAGCGGGACTCCTCTCGTGACGTAGTTTTAGTTTAATTGACTAAAACAGATCGGTCAACGACGACCCGGCGCGCGGCACGCCGACGCCGAGCCGATATCGGCTCTACACTGCCGACGTGGACCCGTTGACCCGCATCAGGGCGATCTGCCTCGAACTCCCGGAGAGCGGTGAGCGCGCCAGCCACGGCTCCCCCACCTTCTTCGTGCGCGGCAGAACGGCGTTCACCATGTACCTCGAGGACGCGCACCGCGAACCCGGCGCGACGATCTGGTGCCCCGCGCCGGAGGGCGTCCAAGGTGAATTGGTCGACGCCGAACCGCGGCGCTTCTTCGTCCCGCCCTACGTCGGGCACCGCGGCTGGATCGGTGTGCGGCTCGACGTCGATCCGGACTGGGACGAAATCCGGGGCATCGTCCGCGACGGCTATCGCCGGGTTGCCCCGAAAAAGCTGTCGGCGCTGATGGACTGAGTCACCGGGTCGGACACCGGCGGACACCGGCGCGATCTATACCTTCGAAAATCCCCTGTACCAGCGCTTTTCATGCGCGCTGGCGCCGGATTACCACATCACGGAAGCGGTAGTGAACAATTCAGCGGTGCGAGAACTGTGGGACCGGACCTACCTGGCGTTGCTGCCATGGACCGACATTCCCCGACGCGAACTCGATACGCAGTGCAGGCAGGCCGTGACCGCGGCGTTGGCCGCGCTCTGGGGCGAATGCGACGCGGAGCTGCTCGACGGCGCCGCGACCGACGAGCAGGTCCACGCGATCGTCGCCGCGCAGACCGTCTACGGGCTCGGCTGGCGCGACGCGGTACTCGGCGATATCGCCACGCGGGCCCGCGCGGCCGGTCTCGGCGATGGTCCCGGACGTCTCTGGGCCCCGCCCGAACGCTGGAATCTGGGGCGCGGCCGCGCCTTTCGCGCGACCCTGCGCGACAACCTGAGCTTCTTCGCCAGGCACCCCCGGTCCCAGGAACTGCGCCTGGTGCGCACCGTCCGCGCGGCCGTCACCGCCGCCGACGCCGATCCGCGGACCGCGCTCACCCTGCTGTACCGGGCGGCCTGGACCGAACACGCCACCGAACGGCTCGGTTGGAGCGACGCCGAATGGTGGCAGTACCTCGGCATCGACGAGCTGACCACCTGGGCGGTGATCGCCCTGCGCATCCCGATGGACGAACCCGACCGCGCGGGCTGGGCCGTCGAGGAGGTCGCCGAGTCCGTCAGCCCGGCGGACTGGACGTGGACCGGCAGCGGCCTGCCCGACGATTTCCTCGAAGCCGCGTTCGACACCCTCGCCCTGCCGGTCCGCGAATTCTGAGCGCCGCGACTACTCGACCAGACCGTCGAGGGTCAGTTCGAGATGCCGGGTCACCTCGATCTCCTCGAGGAAGCGCTCGTCGTGGCTGACCACGATGAGCGCGCCCTCGAATCCCGCCAGCGCCTGGGTCAGGTGATCCAGGCTCGGCAGATCGAGATTGTTGGTCGGCTCGTCCAGTAACAGCAGCCGCGGCGCGGGATCGGCCAGCAGCATCATCGCCAAGGCCGCCCGCAGACGCTCGCCGCCCGACAGCGCGGACGCCGCGACGTCGGCGGCCGCGCCGCGGAACAGGAAGCGGGCCAGCTGGGCACGAATCCGTTCGGCCGACGCGTGCGGTGCCGTCGCCGCGACATTCTCGAAGACCGAGAGCCGCTCGTCGAAGAGATCGAGGCGCTGCGCGAGCATGCGCCAGGCCACCTTAGGCGGTTCCTCGACGATTCGACGCAGCAACGTGGTCTTGCCGACGCCGTTGCGCCCGGTCAGCGCGATCCGCTCGGGTCCGCTGACCCGCAGCGACACCACCGGCCCGCAGCTCAGCGGTACCCGGTCGAGTTCGATGACGTCCTGCCCCGGGTACAGCCGGGTACCCGGCAGTTCGACACGGATCTCCCGATCGTCGCGCAACGATTCCTCGGCCTGCTGGAGCTGGTCCTTGGCGGTGTCGAGTTTCTCGATGTGGTTGTTGCGCAATTTGCCCGCCGACACCTCGGCGGCCCGCTTGCGCGCGCCCATGACGATCTTGGGTTCGCGCTTGTTCTCGAACATCTTCTTGCCGTACCGCTGCCTGCGGTCCAGTTTGATGCGGGTGTCGACGAGTTCCCTCGCCTGTTTGCGCACATCGCTTCTGGCATCACGGATGGCGGCGCGCGCGGTCTCCTGTTCGGCCGCCACGATCTGTTCGTAGACGGTGAAATTGCCGCCGAACATGCGGAGTTCGCCCTGACGCAGTTCCGCGATCGTGTCCATCCGATCCAGAAGTTCACGATCGTGGCTGACCGTCAGCACGGTGCCGGAGAACTGCTCGACGACCTCGTATAGCCGCGCTCGCGCGAACCGATCGAGGTTGTTGGTCGGCTCGTCGAGCAGGAGCACATCGGGTTCGGCCAGCAGTTCGGCGACCAGGCCGAGCAGCACGGTTTCCCCGCCGGACAGCGTTTCCAGCGTGCGATCCAGGTGTTCGGCGGAATCGGCGAGGTAGTGCAGCCCGAGGCGGCCGAGCAGCGCGATGGCCCGCTCCTCGACATCCCACGCGGTGCCGACGACCTCGAAATCGCCCTCGTCGCCGGATCCGGATTCGATGCGGTGCAGTGACGTGCGGATCTCGGCGATCCCGAGTACGTCGTCGACCCGCAGACCGGAGGCGAGTCCGAGATCCTGGCGCAGGTAGCCGACCGCGCCGGAGGTGGTGATCGAGCCGCGCAATGGGTGCAGTTCGCCCGCGATCAGACGCAGCAGTGTCGATTTACCCGCGCCGTTGCCGCCGACCAGGCCGATATGTCCCGGGCCCAGCGCCGCGCCGATCCCCTCGAAGACGGGGGTGCCGTCAGGCCAGGAAAAGGTGAGATCGGAAAAAGACAGAGTGCTCATGCGTACCCCAGAGGTTGCGACGGTATCGCGGCGCGCGGTGTGCGGGCCGCCCGAAGGCGCTACCTCATGAGAGCAACGGCGGACTCCGATCGGCGGGGGCAGGACTCGTCCAGGGTAAACACAAACCCGGGGCGCGCGCCAGTGATATTCCGATCACACGGGGTGACCGGCCCGGATACGGGACGTTCCCGGTGCGCCGTGCGCACCGGGAACGGAGTATCTATCGACGCGATCTAGACCCGGACGATCGACGTCACCGGGTAATCGCCCTGCCGATCCCGGCCGCCGAGCGCGGCGAGTTCGAGAACCACTGCGGCGGAGGCGATTTCGGCTCCCGCCTGTTCGAAGAGCGACGCCGCGGCGGCGAGGGTGCCGCCGGTGGCGAGGACATCGTCGAGCAGCAGGACGCGTCGCCCGGCCAACTCGACCCCGTCGCCGGGAATCTCCAGGCCCGCGGTGCCGTATTCGAGGGTGTATTCCCGCGACAGGACCGGTGGCGGGAGTTTGCCCGCCTTGCGCACCGCGAGGACGCCGGTGCCGAGAACGGCCGCGACACCCGCGCCGAGCAGGAAGCCGCGCGCGTCCACGCCCGCGACCAGATCGGCGTCGGGGGCGCACGCCGCGAGGCAATCGATGACGGCCCGGAAACCCTGCGGATCGGCGAAAACCGGGGTGAGATCCGCGAAACGAATACCTGGAGTGGGGAAATCGTCACGCCACCTGGTGAGGCGTTCGACTTGCGCAGCCGCTCGACCTGTTCGCTCTTCGACCGAGTAGTCGGATTCGATCGCAGCGTGCTTGCTCATCGGCACCTCTCCATGATCACTCACCCATTCGCACCTGTCACCGCTTCAGCACCCAGCGGTCCATGTTCCAGCCGGAACCGCCTTGCGAGGGTCCGGCCACACCGTTCTGCAGACCGTCCGCGAAGCCGATGGTGCGCGGAGTGGCGAACAGGGGGATGCTCGGCATCTCCGACCACAGCAGGTTCTCGCTCTCGGTCAGCAGATTCAACTGGACGGTCGAGTTGTCATCGGCCGCAAGCTGATCGGTGATCGCATCGTAGCGGCCGTTCCCGAATCGCCCGAAATTGAGTCCGCTATCGGTGCGCAACGCGCTGGTCGCCGTCATTCCCGACAGGGAACCGGCCGGACCCGGCATCACCGCGGTACTTCCGAGGACGGCGTCGACCGCGCCCTCGGTGAGCCGCGAGGGCGTGAAATCGGCGGAACCGGCGTCGGTCACGGTGACACCGGCCGGTTTACACGCCTCGGCGATCATCGCCACGGTGCGCGCCCGTCGATCGTCCGGTCCGAGATAGCCGATGCGGACGGTCGGCGCGGGTACGCGAGCGGACGCGAAACCGCTGGTGGCACCGGGGATATCGGTGGTCTTGTACCGATCGGCCGCACCGGTGGCCGGTCCGTAGAACAGCGAATCCTGCTGCACGGTGCGTGAATTGAGCGGTCCGGAACCGAGTCCCGACTTCGGCGCGTCGTCCACCTTGCCGAGTTCGTCGAACAATGCCTGACGCGGCACGCACAGCGCGAACGCCCGCCGTGCCCCCACCGAGCCGAAGACGCCCGAATTGGACAGCAGCAACTGTTCGGCGCCGCGACCCGGGACCGTCTTCGCCGAGAATCCGCCCGTGCCGAGCTCCCGCACCGAATCCGCGCCGATATCGAGCACACCGACCGATTTGTCGTCGACCTTGGACTTCAGATCGGCGCCTTTGCCGAACACCACGATCCGGCCGGTCTCGGCCTTGTTGCCCCACCAGCGCTCGTTGGCGACCAGCACCACACCGTCTTCGGCACTGAAGGATTCGATCCGGTACGGACCCGACGAGGGAAACTTCGACAGATCCGCGTCGGCGCCGAGGGTCCAGCCGGTGTTCCAGAATTCGGCCAACCGCGTGACGGCCCCGGAATCACCGGTCTGCAACGCGGAAACCACATTCGCCACATTCGCCGCCCGCGCCGCGACGTGCGCGGGCACCAGTTCGCCCGCGGCGAACAGGGTGCGCCACGGCACGAAGTACTGATTCGGACGGAAGACCACGGTGGCGTCCTTCGATCCGGGCTGGCATTCCACCCGCTCGATCTCGGAGTACCCCGCCGTGTCCGCCGCGTCGAACATCGGAGCGCCCCCTTGCGCGAACCGGCCGCTGCGGGCCGCCCACGCCAGGACGAGGTCGTCGCACGAGGTCGGCACGCCATCGGAATACACGCCGTCCGGGTTGAGTCGGTACTGGATGGTCTGCGACTCCCCCGGCACCTCCTTCGCGGTCCCCGCGTCGGTGTCGGCCACCTGCTGACCGTCCGGGCCCGTATAGAAGAACCCGGTCAGCACCCGCCCGAACACGGCGGGCGCGCCGCCGATCACCCCGGCGGTACTGCCGCCGTTGTAGCTGGTGATCGGCACATCGATGGCATAGCCGATGGAGGACACCTGGTTCTCACCGGAGCAGCCGACCACCGTACCGACGGCCAAGACTCCCGCGCCAACCACTCCGAGCAGACGCAACACTGCGCCGGGACGAGGTCGCATAGAAACGAAACTCCCTACCGTGTGGTTGTCAGTGCCTTCGTTTGTTCCGTTTTCCGCTAGGACGCGCACCGGGGCGCGGCGAGTAATCGTCGGACTCCCGACGGATTTCCTCGGGAGTCTTCCTGCCGCCGGTCGCGGCGACCGCGCGACGCTCCGCTTCCAGACGGGCACGCTCGGAGGCCGCGCCCGAACGCCGGGCGAGCACCTTCCTGGTGTGCGCCGCCACCGGACCGAACCGTTCCTTGATCGAGACGAGCACCGGCACGGCGAAGAAGATCGACGAGTAGGCGCCGACGATCATGCCGACCAGCTGGACGAGCGCCAGATCCTTGAGGGTGCCGACGCCGAGCAGCCACACCGCGATGACCAGCATGCCGATGATCGGCAGGATACCGATGATCGTGGTGTTGATCGAGCGCATCAGCGTCTGATTCGCGGCCAGGTTCGCCTGTTCGCCGTAGGTGCGTTTGGTCAGGTGCAGGACGCCCCTGGTGTTCTCCTCGACCTTGTCGAACACCACGACGTTGTCGTAGAGCACGTAGCCCAGAATCGTGAGCAGGCCGATCACCGCCGCCGGGGTCACCTCGAATCCGACCAGCGAATAGACGCCCGCGGTGACTATCAGGTTGAAGAACAGCGAGGTGATCGCCGCGATCGACATATCGCGTTCGAATCGGATCGCGATGTAGATCATCGTCAGCGCGACGAACACCAGCAGCGCGATCAGCGCCTGACGGGTGATCTGACTACCCCAGGTCTCGCTGATCTCCGCGATGCTGATCGCGTTGCGGCTCACCGTCCCGGAGGAATCCTTGGGCTGGAATGCCGTGAACAGCGCGTTCTGCAACTGTTCGGTCTGCGCGAGGTCCAGTGAGTCCGAACGGATCTGGATGGTCGCCGCGGCACCGGAGCCGACCTTCTGCACCGAGACCGGGTCGTGGCCGAAGGTCGCGGAATAAACATCCTCGGCCTTCTGCGTGGTGACGTTCTCGGCGGCGGGCAACTGGATCCGCGAGCCGCCCTCGAAATCGATGCCGAGGGTGAACCCGCGAACCGCGATGCTCAGCAACGACAACACGACGAACGCCGCGCCCAGCGCGTAGTAGAAACGCCGCCTACCGACGATCTCGAAACCACCGGTGCCGGTGTAGAGGCGCTCGAAGATGCTGTGCTGGGGCGCGTGATCACGCTGCGGCTCGTCGTCGAACCGGTCCAGGGTGGGAGTGCTCATCGGGAAGTCTCCTTCACCGGAACGCCGCCCGCGCCGCGTTCCCTGGCTATCTGTTGCATCGCACCGAGTCCGTTCACCGAGGGCTTGGACCACCACGGCGAACGCGAGGCAAGCATCATCAGCGGTGCGGTGACCAGGTAGAGCACGATCACGTCGAGCACGGTGGTGATACCGAGGGTGAACGCGAAACCCTTCACCTGACCCGCGGCGAGAATGTAGAGCACCACCGAGGCGATGAGGCTCACGGTCTTACCGGAGAGGTTGGTGCGCTGGGCCCGCGCCCAGCCGCGCGGCACCGCCGAACGGAAGCTGCGGCCTTCGCGCATCTCGTCCTTGATGCGTTCGAAGAACACGACGAAGGAGTCGGCGGTCAGACCGATACCGATGATCAGACCCGCGATACCGGCCAGGTCCAGGGTGAATCCGATCCATCGCCCGAGTAGCACGATGATGCCGTACACCGCGAAGCCCGCCGCGATCAGCGAGAACCCGGCGAGGAAACCGAGCATGCGGTAGTAGGCCAGGCAGTACAGCAGCACCACCGCCAGGCCGATCGCACCCGCGAGCAGACCCGCGCGCAGCGAGGACAGACCCAGCGTCGCCGAGACCGTCTCCGCTTCCGAGGTCTGGAACGACAGGGGCAGCGAGCCGTACTTCAGGGTGTTGGCGAGTTCCTTGGAACTGGCCGCGGTGAAACTGCCGGAGATGGTGGTGCGACCACCCTGCTGCGGGCCCTGCTGCACGACGGGGGCCGAGACGACCCGCGAGTCGAGGACGAAGGCGACCCGCTTGTTGACCATCTCGCCGGTCAGCGCCGCCCAGGCATCGCTACCGCCGGATTTGAACTCCAGGTTGACCTCGTGCCGGGCCTGCTGCGAGTTCAGGCCCGCGCTCGCGTCCTTGATCTCCTGGCCGTCGATGCGGCTGGGACCGAGCAGATAGACCTCGGGATTCTCCGCACCGGGGATCGAGCAGGTGACCAGCGGCAACGTCGGATCGTCGTTACCGGCCAGCGGATCGGGCCTGGCGCAGTCGATCGCGAGCATCGCGGCCTGCTGCACGGTGGGATCGGTGCTCTGCCTGGTCGCCCTGGCGTCGGCGATCTCCTTCTGCGCCTGTTCCTGGGTGGTCAGGTTGCCGTTGCCGGGAGGCGCGGGCGGCGAGGTGGGCGCCTGCGCGGGGA
>NZ_JAFMPL010000176.1:0-9068 GCF_019038455.1 Nocardia noduli | reverse complement strand
ACGGTCACTGCTCCGACGCCGCCCCGGATGACGGAAACGCCGCTGCGGCACCGGAATCAACGGCTCCAACCGCTCCCACAACGCATCGGTCACCACCTCATCAACCACCCCAGAAGTGTCGAATATGTTGCACCACAGATCAAAACGACACACCGACTCATTCTGAACTGATCTGTAAGTCAAAGACTGCGATGCGCGATCTTGTAGAACAGGCTTGCCTCAGCATCGGATCTCGAGCATGCCGACCGATAGGTTCGCCGATATCGTTCGGAGAGTAGGTAGTTGGGCTGTGCCCGAGCCGACACTACGCCGCGGTCGTCCTCCCCGGCGGAGTCGCCGATCCCGACATCTCGAGACGGCAGTCGTGCGCACACGACTTGCGGGACGCCCGTACGGCATGTGCTCCGATCGCTGCGATCGACGCCGATCCGGTCGTGGGCCGCCATCATCGCCGCGTGGCCCAGCCGGCCACAGATCTCACCCATACCGGTCCCACCTGGCCCCGGACCGGCACCCCTGTCGACGGCACCCTGATCACCGCCCAAAGCGACCGGAGCGTCGAAGAATTCACCTCAACTGTTGCCGATGCACCGTCGCCGGTCATTCTCGATCCTCAGGACGGCCGCGGAAACCGTTTCTACCGCGGCGGCCCTCTTGGTCCCGCGACAACGCCGCAAGCGGGGCAACTCCTGAAAAACAACCCACGGTTTCGGCCTCCGCTCGAGGCCTGCCTCCGGTTCGGCGAGACGCTTCTCACACAGCGCCCGATCGCCGCAAACCTCGCGACGTCCCCGAATCGCAACCGCGGCCCAGGTACGATTGGATGGAACGCTGCCATCACCGCGAACGGCGACCGTCCGCGCCTGAACGATTTTCAGCCTCGGCAGGAGTCCAGTGCAGTTTCCCTGACGAGAAAGCTTCCCCGGCAATAGGTCACGAGGCAGCACGATCACACTCGATCGCCGCGCACCATCTGAGGCTCGGCCGAGGGCGACTGTGTCGCCGGTAGCAGCCGAGGCCGGTTCATCGACCAGTGCATCCCAGACCTGGCAGGAGATGTCAGCGAGGCATCGATATCTGCGCGCGGGCTCGTTCGATCTCGTTGATGTGCGCTTCCGTCCATCGCCGGAGTGCTGTGATCGGTTCGGCGAGGCTGCGACCGAGGTCGGTGAGACTGTAGTCGACCCGGGGCGGAATGGTCGGGTGCAGAGTGCGAGTGATGAAGCCGTCGGCCTCCAGGCTGCGCAATGTCTGGGTGAGCATCTTCTGCGAGACGCCCTCGATGCGTCGGCTCAGTTCGGTATAGCGCATGGTTCCCTCGAGGAGAGCGTCGATGACGAGGATCGTCCATTTTCCGGCGATGTGGTCGAGGACTTGCCGCGTAGGGCACTTTGCGGAGTAGACATCGGCCACGAGGCCCGACGATTCCACCATCGGTTTCATCAGAAGAGAGTAGCGCACCAAAATGCGCCTTACTCCGAATAGGTTGTCACTCTCCAATAGTGATTGCCATGACCGATCACCGCTTGTCTGTCTCGGAAGCGATCCGCCTCCGGCGCACCGTCCGCCACTACCGTCCCGATCCGATTTCCGGAATCGCTACTCGAACTCGCCGTCCAGGCGCCGACCAGCTGGAAGCTGCAGGACCGATCGATCGTGGCGATCACCGGCGATGAGGGTTTGCAAGGACTGGCACGGGCGACGGGAGGCCAACCGCAAACCAGCGATGCCCCGGTCATACTCGTCTTCGTCGCCGAACCGCAATCCTGGCGCGACTACTACAGCGAGATATATGAACTGGCGCGACGTAACGGGGCATGGAATGACGAATTCATCGCCATGTTCTCAGCCGCGTCGCAGGCGTTTCAGAATAACCCTGCCCGGCGTGGTCTACTCCGGGAGTACGCGGTCAAGGATGCGATGATCGCCGCCCCGTTTCTGATGCTCGCCGCCACAAAGATGAGCCTGGCGACGTCACCGATGAACGGATGGGACGAGGCAGAAGGCAAAGAAGCGATCGGCATAGGTGACCGCGACGACCTCGCCATAGCGCTACTGGTGTCGGTCGGATATCCAGCCGAGGAACGCCTTCACCCGGTCGGCTCCCGGTAGAACGCAAACGTATTCTACGAGCTATATGCCGGGACGCGAAGCGCGTCCGTCGATTTTCGCACCGGGCGGAGAGCCGAACCCGCAGATAGATCGAGTCGACGTCCACCGAGTTCGATGCCCGCGCGCCCGATCGCGACCACAGGACCCACAATGCGGATTCGCGGCCGCGTGTTCGAGCGACATTTCGCTACCGAACTCGACTCAGCGAAGCTCGCGAAGACCTACGGGGCTCGAAAGTCGTCATCGATGCTTCGTCGTCTGGTGATCGGTTGAGCGGAACCGGAGTTGTCGATACGGTTGGAACGTCCTTGCCTTGTTCCGTTCTCGATAGCGGACATCATGTTGCGAGCTTCGTCAGCAGAGCGTTGTCGCGGCGCCGACTCGGCGGGCCGAGGCACGTCGATCGACTTCGCAGCTTGGTCGAAAGCCGTTCGCTGTCGCCGCGGAAGTCCTGGTTTGTCAGCGTTGTCCGCCGATGAACGGGGCTCCAAGCCTGCGGCCGGGGCCGTCTCGGGCATTGAAGCAGTCATCGGCGGAACGAATTCAGGTCGCTCATGATTGTTTCCCGGCGAGAAGCTCTCGCCTTGGACAGCGATCACTTTTGCCGGGATAAGGACTACGGCTCGAACACCACCGTAGTCGGATTCGCTCAGCCGTACCGAAATATTGTGGCGAGCAGCCAGTTTGGCGACGACGAACAGTCCCAGGCGTGCATCGCTGGACAGTGTGCCGAGACCGAAGCCAGGCGGGTCGGCCAGCAGCCGGTTGCGATCGATGACGTCATCGGCAGTCATACCGATCCCCTGATCGGAGATCTCTATTGCCACGCCCTTGCCGACCAGGGCACCAGAAACCTCGACTCGCGAGTCGGGAGGTGAAAAGGAGGTCGCATTGTCGGTCAGTTCGGCGAGCAAATGGATGAGGTCCGCGACGCTGACGCCGATCATCTGTATCTCCGGCAAACGAAGGACCTGTATGCGGGCGTAGTCGAGGCTTTCCGCGACAGCCCCGCGCACGACATCCATCAGCGGCACCGGATTTCGCCATCGCCTCCCTGGCTGCTCGCCCCCCAGGATGATCAGATTCTCAGCATTACGCCGCGCTCGAGTGGCCAGATGATCCAACTGGAAGAGGATGCCGAGTTTGTCGGGATTCTCCTCTTCCCGCTCGGCCTCGTCGAGAAGCGTCAATTGGCGATGCACCATGACCTGACTGCGACGCGCGATATTGATGAAGACCGCGTTCACACCCGCGCGCGTCCTGGCTTCGGCGACCGCGGCATCGATGGCAGCGCTATGGGCGCGATTGAAAGCATCGGCGACCTGACCGATCTCGTCATTTCCGAAGTCGAGCACGGACACTTCGATATCCCGGTCGATCGCATGTCCGTCGCTCAGATTGCGAATGGTCTCGGGCAGGCCTTCATCGGCAAGTTGAAGAGTTTGTTTGCGCAGCTGATGCATCCGTCCGATCAGCCGGTTGGCCAACAGGAGTGCGACCAAGAACGTGATCAGAGTCAGCACGCCGATCCCGATACCGCCACGCAAAGACTTCGACGCTCGGTCGGCGCCGGCGACCTCGGCCTCGAGGTGGGCATCCAAGATCTGACCACCGGAGACCTTCAACAACAGCGAACGTACCTGACCTGCGGTACTGTCCCACTGCGTGGCACTGAGTGGCAGGGAAGGCGCGGGCACCTGACTGCGACGGCCGCTGGAGGCCGCAGCGGGAGCCGATCCGCTATCAGCGACACCGGCCTCTTCGGCAGAAACGACGCCGCGCCGGATGACGGCATCCTCCATCGCGACAAGCTCGCGCCATTCCTTACTGTCGGTGACTGCCTTCAACTGCGCTTGGCGCTGCGCATTCAATACTGTTGCCGCGTAGGTGATCTCGCCGCGAGAATCACCGATATATCGGGTGAGCTCGGCCAGTTGGGCGGCAGAAAGCTGTTTGGTCAGCAACGCCGTCGCACCGATGCTCGCCGACCGCGAGATAGCTTCGGCCGCGCGCAGCGGATGCAAACCTCGGTAGATATCGACCGCGATCTTGGAGTCGGGCGCGACTGACGCCACAGCCAAACTACCGAGCACAAACGTATCGATGACAGTGTTGTACGCCTCGAACGCCTGCTCGGACGTCACCGCGCGGGATTCGATTCCTTGGCGCAAGACCGGAAGTTTGCTGTACAACGTGTCGATTCCGGACAGATCGCCCTGAATGTCGGAGCGAACGTCGATCGCGGAGGTCTCGTCCCGCAAGGGTGCCAGCGCACTGTCGGAGTTCTTCCACGTCAAGGGCAAATTATCGGCCGCCACATCGTCACCGGCGAGATACATCATCGACGCACTGCGTTCCAATTGGAACGCCTCCATCAACACGGCCGCGGGCGCGAGCACCGATGAAGAGTACTCTGCCCAGTCTTTATCCTTCTGGCCATCGTCCACCAGGTAGACGGTGGCAACTCCACCGATGCTCAGCAGGGCGATGCTCGGAATGAGAGCGACTGCCAGCAACCTCGCCCGCACTCCGAAGTATCGGCGTCGTGGTCCGGACGCGGACGCGCCAGTCGAAAAATTGCGAATGTTGCTGCTACCAACCACCGACGATCGAGCCTACCTCTGGGCGATTAGGCCCGGTCAGAAACGTTCTGACGAACCGGTAAACGATCCGTCAGCGACAATTGTGAGTCACAATACATTTTCCTACGTGGACATGACAACTTACTGGAAAGTAGCTACAGAATAATGAACGGCTACTCACAACATACGTGCGGCGGGTTCGAACCACGTATCCGACGGCGGCAACCAACCAGCCTGAGCCCACTTCCCCATCGGCGCGCGGTGTGTCTCCGGCTGCCTGTAGTACACCGCCGCGTCGGTCACATTCGTGCTCCCAGCTGCGACCCACGCGTATCGAGCTGTTGCACAAGGAAATTCCAGACGCAGGCGTCGCCATGAGATCGGATGCCACGAAATCGTCGCCGTACCGAACTCGGAATCAGAGGGATCGCGAGATTCGCGTACAGACACTCGGCGGGAAGAGGGGCAGCCGAGATCGATAGCGCCGCTGTCACCGGAGTTTCCCGCTACGTCGATAAGGGGGATATCGCTGTCGAACCGGCTCAACTCCTGGCCGTCCGAAGTCCGGACCGCCACGATCTCGCCATCGAGCGAACCCGCGAGCAGGATGTCGTTGGTTAACGACACCGCTGCGGAGTAGACCGAGGTGTACCGCGCGCCGTGGTATTCGTGGGTGGGGCGGATATACCAGATCTCTTCACCAGTCCGCAGGTCGAGGGCATAGATGCCGGGGCTGCCCTCGGCTACGGGACCGACCTGCGGACCGTCGGCGCCGAGGGCGGGCAGCCCATTGGTCGACACCGAGGTCTTGTCGGCGTAGGTATCGGTGACCGGAACGTACAAGCGGTTACCGTCGGTGGCCATCCCGAAGTGGATACCGCCGAGTGCACTGCCCTTACCCACCCGGCGTGTCCATCTCATCGCGCCGGTGTGCGCGTCCAGGCAGAACACGACCCCGCCTTTGTCACCGGCCAGCACCACCTGCGAGCCGCCGGGCACGGTAGTGAGGATCGGTGGCGCACCGAAGTCGAAGTCGTGTCCGATCAGATCGGCGCGTTTGAGGTCGCTGAGCCCGGGGATCTCGCACGCAGCGTTCCAGACGTCGTCGGCGCGGGCTCGGAACACCCAACGCCACAAGGGCGATCGGATCAACCGGTTCAGTCCGTCAGCGAAGTGAGCAGGGCCCGGGTTCGCAACGCCGGTTCGCCGCCGTCGAACACCGATCCCACGAACTCGGTCGCACCCGCCTCGAATATCGCCTCGATACGGGCAGCCACCTGTTTCTCGGAACCGATGATCGCCAGATCGGTAGGGCCGTCGACGCCTTCGCGGTCCATCATCGCGCGATAGGAGGGCAGCGATCCGTAGGCGGAGAAGGTCTCCGTCGCCTTCTGTCGAGCACTCTCGACATCATCGGTGACCAGCACGGGCAGCACACAGACTATCCGCGGCGCCGGGCGTTCCGCGGCGGCCGCGGCGGCCGTGATCGCGGGCGCGATATGTTCGCGAATGGATGTTGCCCCGGTCATCCACAACACGGTGCCGTCGGCCAGACGTCCGGCCAGACGCAACATATGGGTGCCCAGTGCCGCCAGCAGCAGCGAAACTCGGCCCTCATCGGGGATAGACAACCCCAGATTCGCGTTGTAGAGCTCGCCGGAGTACGAGACAGCGCCGCCCTCCAGCAGCGGTACCAGCACCGACAGATATTCCTTCATATGCCGTGCGGGCCGGTCGAAGTCGTATCCGAACATGTTCTCGATGACGATCTTGTGGGACAAGCCGATGCCCAGCGTCAGACGGTCCGCCCCGGCCGCTAAGGCCGTCGTCCTGGCCTGCTGAGCCAGCGCTCCAGGATGGCGTGGATACGTCGGCACCACGGCCGTGCCGATCGCGATATCGGGTACCTGACTGCTCGCCACGGCCAGAGCCGTGAGCGCGTCGGCTCCGAACGTGTGCAGCAGCCACGCCGAATCGAAACCCTCTTCGGCGCTCTGTCGTAGTTGATCGGTCAGTTCACGTAGACCATCGGGCCCGGAAGGCTCGTCGAGCAGGGTACCGATCCGCACAGCGGACCTCCTCATATCGGTGTTTTGTCTTCGCCCGCGGGAAATTCCGCGTGGCTGGAGAATTTCTGACCGGCATGCCGCCCAGGCGACGGTCAGCTGTGCGGCGGTCGAGGGCGTTCTCGATTCGCTGCCCCGTGCTTCATCGTCGCGACGGCCAACTGCCCCGGGCCGAACAGTGCCGGAGCGTGGCGGGAGAAGACGGCCCATCCCTCGCCGGACGGCGACATTCCCAGGTACGCGTTCGCCTCGTTGTGGTCTTCACCTGTTCGCACCGACGGCTCCCCCTCGGAATCGAGGTTCACAGAGGTGAAATGCGGTGTGGGATTCGAGGCGTCGAAGGACTCGATCAGGTACGAGGAATAGTCGCTGAAATTCGACTGGATGGCCCGCCGGGTATCGACCGGGTCCGCCGTCATGAGCGCGGCGATCAGAACGTGCCCCGGTTCGCCCGCCACGATATTGGCGTGGGTATGGGAGAACGTCGCCCCGACCGGCATGATGTTCGTCGGCGCCGACCACTGGCGCCCGCGATCCCGAGATATCGACAGGTAGAGTTGCCCGTCGATATCGTCGACCCACAATGCGTAGACGGTGCCGACTCGGTCTACGGCTACGCGCTGCTGACCGTACAGCGAATAGCATGTCCGCGATCCCGGTATCGGTTCCTGACGCCAATTCTGGCCGAAATCGTCACTGACCGCGACCATCTGGCGGCACAGATTCGCCGGGTCGAAAGGATAGGTCGGATCGACGAGCCTCGCGGGATCGAATCCGATGAATTCGGGATAGTCGAAGTACACGGTCCCGTCGGCAGCGCTCGCGCCCACTCCGGCCTCGGTCGTGACCGCGGCCGGATTCGCCATTCGTTGCCAGGTCGCGCCGCCGTCGAGCGATCGGTAGACGTAGCGCTGACCCCCCACCGGGCGCGGACCGACGCCGAAGAAGTAGGCCGCACTCGGATAGGGGTTTCCGGCTGGCGCCGGACCGGTGACGATCTTGCCCCAGTCGAAGGTGTCACACGCGACGGTCGTTCCGGCCCACGTCGACCCCAGATCGTCGGACCACGAAACCACGCCACCGGAGAGTCCTCCACACGAGGGCACCAGCATGCTCGTGACGTAGTAGACCCGATCGGTTCGGGGATCGACGTGTACGTACCCGTGCGTCCCGGTCGAATTGCCGCCACCGGCAATCGAATTCGGAATCGTCAGCGCTGTCCAGTGCTCGCCGTGATCGGTCGAGCGAAGCACACCCCCGACACTGCGGGCGATGAAGAGCGACCCGTCACTGGTGAGCTGGATCGAGGGCGACATGTCGTCGAAGCCGGTCGCGTACACGCATCCGGCGTCCCAGGACGGTTCGATCGGCGGTTGTCGATCAGCGCCGTTCGTCGTCGCCGACACGCATCGCGAAGTACCGGCTCCTTCTTGTGCCAGCGCCCCCGAGGCGGATAGCGCGGTCAAGCAGACCGCTGATGCCAGCGCGGTGACTCCCGCTCCGATCGTGCGGACCATCCTGGACATCGAGACGGTCCGGCTCGTATTCTCCGTCGCGAGGCGAGCACTCCGATCTCTCACCGGGCTTCTCGCGTCCGCGAACTCCATCCCTGTCCCGTCTTCCTCATCGATGGTTGCGGCGGCGACCGTCATCGGCGGCTATCTCGCGGTACCAGGCGCCCCACCAGCCCCTGGAAATCACCGGCTGGTCGCGAGCCCGCGAAGGCGGCCCACAGCGAACCGTCCGGCGCCCATCGCGGCATGGTGTATTCCTGCAAGCCGTTGGCCCAGCAACACGGCTCCGGGGGGGGAACCGCACTGTGTCGGCCGACATGGTGAACACTCGGCTTCCGTTGGCAACGGTGTCGCGGCGCGAGCCATCCGCGACATTCGTCCCGAAATTTGTCGTGTCATCAGAACCAGATCTCCAGATCGACCATGACCGGGTAGATCGACATCGCCGAACCCGGGTTGAGCAGCAGTTGTCTGCCGTCTCGATGGTTCCCGATGCAGCCGACTGCCAATGGGATTCGCATGGAATTATGTACGGTATCGGGTACCGTATCTGATCTCGCATAGATCATCAATACTCTGTTCCCCGCGAGGTGCCCAGGACGAATCGAGAGCCGCAATGTCGCGAAACAGCCGCTGTCCGGATCCCTGGCGCACCGAATCCCGCCGGTGTCAACGGAACGCCAATCCTGGACACTTCTCGGCACCGGAATTCTGACCCCCTTTTGGTCGGTCGGGTTGATGGTTTCAGTCTTCAGTTGTGCCGGCGGTGGGGACGCGGCCGAGGTCGCGGTCCT
>NZ_JAFMPL010000175.1:0-9205 GCF_019038455.1 Nocardia noduli | reverse complement strand
CGCCGTCTCCGGAACCTGTTCCGCTGGGAGCGTTCTCGCCTTCGCTGACCTTGCGGGCTCCGCCGCCCTGTCCTGCTGAGCCCATTGCGACTCCGGCGAGACCACCGGCCATCACGGCTGTGGCTCCACCACCGCCGCCGAGGGTAGCGACCGCCGGAGCGACCAGGCGGACCAGTGCGGGCAGCACGACCACGGCCATCACCAGCAGGATCAGTCCGAGCAGGATCTGCTGTGGATCGGTTTGCTTCTCGGTGCCTATGACCGTGAACGCGATCGCATACACGAGTGCGCCGACGGGCTTGTAGAGCACGAACGCCAACGACCAAGACAAGAGTTTCTTGTATGCCTGCGACCCCGGGCCGGTCCCCGACGCGGCGGCGGCCAGCGGGATCACCGCGACCACGAGGATCAGAAGGGCTTGGCGGATGACCAGCATCACCAGTTGCACCAGGCTGCTGAGTACGCCGACGAGCCCGACGATCAGCAGCAGGCCCGAGGCGATTCCGCTGTTGTCGAAATCGGCGACGCGATCGACGGCTCCGACGAGGTCGCCTCGGCTGGCGTCGAAGATCACCCAGTTCGCGAATTGGTCTCCGGCGCGGGTGCCCAGGGTGATGACTGCGGCGAAGACCATCGACGCAAAGACCGCGCGGGCGAGCATGAGGAAGCTCTCTTGCGCTTCCCCGGCCAAGCCGGCGCGTTTGGCCAGTGCGAGACGTGCCGCGGCGAAGACGATTCCGGCCGTCAGGAGCAACACTTGTAGCCCGCCGCTGTAGTCGCGGATCACCGACAAAGCGGGACCAGGTTCACCGCCTGCGGCGGTGAGATCCGGGGACGGAAAACTGGTCCACCACCCGATAGTCATCCGCAGTGTGCTGGCGAAAGCGTCGGTCATCAGGTCGATGATCTGCTCGTAGGCCGAACTCGCCGCGTCGGTGGCGACCTGTCCGAGTTGTTCGCAAGCTTGCTGGGGCCCCAGCGGTATGTCACACACCTCTGGCACCGGTAGCTGTTGATGTCCGGAGCCGGATGCTGGAAGCCCGAGGATATTTTCATCGCTCATGAGCTGGTCTTCCATGACCCGAATCCCGCGAGGCTGGTGACATATGTACCTGGTCCCCACAGGGTTTCGATCTCGGCCGGCACCCGGACGCGCCAGTCGCCGTCGATCCAGGCCATCGGCCAGGTCGCGACCCGGTATCCGAGATCGTCGCGGGCGGCGAATTCGACCACGGCGAGGTCGTCGCGGTAGCCGGGGCGGACACGGACGCCGTCGGGGACCACGACGTAGCGGCCTGCGTCTGGGGTGCGTTCGCGGGAGCGGGCGAACCGGTCCAGCAATGGGGTTCCGCCACCGTAGTAGCGGTCCCGTACTACCTGCTGCCACACCGGTTCCGGTGCGGCGAGCGCGCGAGCCAGGGCATCGGCGGCGGCCAGGGCCGCGCCTTGCGGCGTGCGGGCGAATCCGGTCGCGATGCCGTCGCGGATCGTGGTCGGCCCGTCGCTGCTCGAGATCGGCAACGCCGCCCCGCTCCAGCCGCGCTGCCAGCGCAGACCAGCGGGCGCAGTACTCAGGTAGTCGGGCTTGCCCGGGTCCGGTCGAGCTGTGATGTCCTGCGGTACCGCGACGCCGGATTCGGCGCCGGGCACCTCGAGGCGGTTGCCGAACAGATCCGTTCCCGGCGGCAACACTGTTTCGGACGGACTCGGCTTCACCACGGCCGAAGGTGTCGCGAGGCTGCTGGGAACGGTCTGCTCGTGGTCGGAGTCGCGGATGGTCAGCACGAACACGGCCACAACGACTGCGGTGATCGCGGCGAAGACGATGATCAAGGGGCGGTACGAACGCATGTGGCTGAGTCCTTTCAGCGCGGCGTGAGTGCGACGAGGTCCGGCGGTGTCACCGCGACAGCGGTCACCGGCTGCGCCACGGTGGCGGTGTCGGGTAGGGCGAGTCGCCAGTCGTCGTGTTGCCACAGCACGGTGGTGTGGTTGCGGGTCAGTGAGTTGTCCGGGTGCAGGCTGTAGATGTCGACGTCGCTGGAGTCGAGGGTGTAGCGGCTCACGATGTAGCCGAGGACTTTCGGTGCGCCGTCGACGATGGGGGCGGTGATCGAGATCTGTGCACGGGCCACGGCCCAGGCGTCTCGGGCGGGTCCGGGGGCGAGCATGCGGGCGCCGATCTGGGGCCATTGAGTATCGGTGGCGATCGAGGTCCGCACTGTCGCCTGGATCGCGGCGACCGCGGCACCGGCGGGCGAGCGATCGAATCCCGAAGCGACTGGGCCTTCGACGGTGCGTGGTCCCTGGTTGGTCACCGGCAGGTCCACGCCTTGGAAGGGCCACCATCGGATGCCGGTGGGTGGTGTGCGGACGGCGTCGACGGTTGTCGTGGTGTGGTCTGGGTTGGCGGTGTCGGTGCCGCAGCCGAGCAGGGCCGCGGCGGCGATGGGGCCGGTGAACGCGATCACGGCGAGCACGCCCCAGCGGTGGATGCGGTCGGGGTTCACAGTCGGTCGTCTCCTCGACATCAGGTGGAGGGCAGGACAGCCAGGGCCAGCGAACTGGCCGAGCCGAGTAGCGCCGCACCGAGCAGGGCGCCGATGAGTCCTTCGATGCTTTCCTCGCGGTAGCTGCGGATCGCGAGGAGCCCGCCGACCCAGACCGCGCGGGCGATGCACAGCAGCAGCACACACCACGCGAGGTAACCCAACAGTTGAGTCAGGGGCGAAAGGACCTGTGTGGGCAGTTGTTTGGCGGCGTCGACCACGGTCTCCCGGCTGTGGCCAGCGCCGAGGCCGGTGGCAGTCGGCCGGTCGGTGAGCGGACGCATCGTTATGTACCGCCGGTGACGACGGCGTTCATGATTCCGCCTGCGCTGGTGGCGATGATGCCGCCGACCAGGGCGCCGAGGATGATCTTGGGGGATTCGATCGCTCCGCCGTGGAAGCGTTCCCACCCGAATTTCCCGCCTGCGTAGATCAGGGCGGCGATCCCGGCGAGCATGACGATCCAGGACAGGTAGTTGACCAGGTTCAGCAACTGGGGTGCCCCGGGAGGCACGGTGGGTGTGACCTTGATATCTTGGGCCAGCACGGTCGCTGCCGCGCCGAGCGCCGCGACGGTGCTCATGATGTTGTCTCCGAATTCTGCTGTGCGGCAACCGGTCCATGGTTGGCCGCGAGTCGGGTGACGATCTGGTGCCCGGCATGGTGCACGTCAGCGGGGACGGCCTCACGCAGTCGCACGCGGCGCCGTGCCGGGGCTGGATCGAAGGGTGTGTACTGGGCGAGGTCGGCCAGTTCGGTGACTACGAGTTCGTCGTGCCAGCCGATCTCGTAGACCGCCTCGACCAGCTCGGCGATCACGCTGCGGTACCGGCGCACCGCCACGGGAACCTTTCCCGGCCGTGCGGCGGTCACGGCGAGCCCGATCACCGTGACACCGTCGGGGGCGAGTCCCGCGTGCCATTCCCGCAGCCGCTCAGCGGCGGCGGTGAGTCCGGGGATGCACAGTCGGGCCGCGATGATCACCAGTTGCGTGGTGGCCGCGGAGGCGGGCCAGGCGACGCCGGTGTCGGCGGCGGGCGCCCACCAGCGGGCGAGGGTGGAGGTCCCCGCGCCGCCGTGTGCTCCCATGACCGCGAACAGCGGTGGATATTTTCCGGAGGTCGGCAGCGGCGTCTCGCGCACCGGCGCGGTCCTGGTCGGGGCTTCCACGGTCTGCGGGTCGAGGCGGTTCACACCGCGATCGACAGGCTCGTCGGCATGCAGGCGAAGTAGGGCGGCCATCGGGTCAGCCCTGCTTCTGGAAGTTGGTGATGACCATGCGGTCGGCGCTGTCGGGGCGGGCGTTGATCAGTTGCAGGTAGTCCAGGCGTTGGCCGTCGGGGTGCAGCTCGACCAGATGCACCTGCGCGGCGGTGTCGGCGATCGGGGTGATCGCGACGCAGTGCGTCGTGCCGTTCGGGATCGAAGCGATACCGTCAGCGAGGGATTCGAGTGCCAGCCCGGCTTCGCCCGACACCAAGGCAAGCGCTGCGGCGGCGTCACGTTGCCGGTAATAGGCATAGTCGAACGCAGCGATAACCCCGGTCACGGTATGCGGCTCCCCCGGCCCGTCGGTGACGGTCGCCCCGGACAAACCCGCACATGCTCCTGTCGGGGCGGCTGTCGTGACCGGTGGCGCGGCCGTGATCATCGGGATGGCCGTCGCGGGATCGGGCGGCTCGGTCACCGACCGGATGCCGAATCCGACCATGACCAAAGCCACGGCCAGAGCGGCGATCAGCCCCATCCAAGCTCGTGTGTGACCTGTGCGGGGTCTATCGGTCTCGACATCTCCTGGTGACGTGCGATCCGGGACGCTGGACTGGTCGTGCAGCCACTGCCATTCGCTGCCGGTGCGGACCATGCCGTCGCTCGCGTGGGCGATGATCGGTTGCGAGGCAGCGGGTTCGGTGTGATCACCGAGCCATCCGAGTCCGTGGGCGTGGTCGGTGCGCGTGGTGTGGTTCATAGGGGTCACCTCCTTTCAGGAGAGCGGATGTGGTGGGCCCTTCGGGCGGCTCGCCGGACGGGATCAGCGGCCCTGTGGGTACAGCCCTGATCGGCCGCCGCCCGAAGGGGTCTCAGCGCCCCGGCGTCGAGGGGATCGAACTGGCCGGTGGCGTGTCGGTCATGCTGGGCTGCGGGGTCGCTGTCCGGCTCGGTGCGGGCGACGATGGTGTTGCGCTCAGGTCGCGGGCGGCGGCGGCGAACCAGTGCGCGGCGGCGTCGAGTGCGGATTCGCCGGATGGTGTGGCGGGCACGGTTTGGTAGGAGTTGTGGCGGCCGGCGGTGTCGCTGTAGCGGGCGGTCCCGGCCAGGGTGTAGAGCTCGCTGGGTTCGGTGACCGCAGTGGTAATAGCGGTGAAGGCTTCGTTGACCCAGCGGTTGGCTGTCTGTGGCGGGACGAGTTCGACGACGGCGGCGGCGAGTTTGGTGCCCAGGATCGCGACCGCCGCGAGCGGGTCGGCCATGCCGACGGCGGCCAGTTCGGCTACCGTCGCCGGGGTGATCACGGTGCGGGCGACCGTGATCGCGGCGTTGAGCCCGATCGTGCCGATCTTGAACAACGCCGAGAGCGCCTCATCCGCGGTCGGTGGCACGGTGTCCGCTTGTGAGGCTTGAGATATCCGGACCGCGAGGGCTGTGGCGGGTTGATAGGACAGTTGGTCCAGGCTGGTGCCCGAGAGGTCTTCGTTGACCACATCCACCGCGGTGCGGAACACCGTGGTGGACAGTGCGTCGGCGAGGGTGGAGATCGCGGCGATCGGATCCCGCAGATCGGTGCGGGAGGCGAGGTCGGTGACCGCTGTCGCCAAAGTTCCACCGGGTGTGGTGTTGCAGGTCGCGTCCGCGGCGACGCACAAATCCGCGACCCGGCCGATCAAGGCCCCGTAGCCGGTCGCCGCAGCGGAGGAGGCGGTTATTCCGGCGCCGGTCAGCGCCGGGTTCAGCAGTTGGATCTTCGCGACCTGGCTACCGGTTGTTCCGGGCGCTGGTGACGGGGTCACCGAGTCCGCGCGTCCGGGCAGCACCGGACTGTCGGGTCGACGCTCGGGGTTGGCCAGCAGCGCGACAGCGGCCACCTGGTCGGCGCGGATCCCAGCCGACCCCGCACCGACACGGGCAGCGAACTCCGATACCGAGGCAGCTCCGTGCGCGTATCCAGCGACGGCGATTCGCGTGTTCGGGCAGCGGGTCACCACTTCGACCGCCGACGCCTCGAGCCGTCGCGCGGCGTCGTCGATCGCGGTGTGGAACGTCGGGGACGCGCCGTCGACCGCGGTGCCGAAGGGAATGTAGGTGCGCTGCACCAGGTTTCCGGCTGCTGCGGTCATGGAACCGAAGAGTTTGCCGAGTGCGCCGCTGTCGCTGGTGACCGTGGCGTCGGTGGTGCCTTCCTCGCCACCTTGCACACCCAGTGCGTGCAGGCTCGGGCAATTTTCGGTCGGTTCGGCGGTGGCGATACCGGCTCCGGTGAGGGTGGTCAGTATCGCGACGGCGACCGCGACGGCGACGGTCGTGGTTGGGCGGTGGCGGGGTTGGATGATGCGCATCGGTGTTCACCTCGTTTCGGTGGGCCTGCCCGCACCGGGACAGGGATTTTCGCGGGCGGCGGGCCGTTCAGTTGGTCAGCGGTTGGGTGAAGGGAGGTCTGGTCAACCGAGGAGAGCGCAGGTAGCTCGCGAGTCGCGATACGGCTTCTCGCGCGCCGTCGATGGCGGTCTGTGCGTGCCCAGTGCTGTATTCGCGCCAGCTCAGATCCACTCCACGAGTGCGGTATTCGGTGAAGAGGTCGCGTCCCATGGCGACGGGGACGAGCGTGTCTTCGGTTCCGTGGTAGAGGTGGACCCGTGCGTGGGGTGTGGCGCGTCCGGCGGTTTTGTTGGCGAGCACGTAGCGCCAGAGCGGGTCGTTCCAAGGGTCGGGCCGTTCACACCACGCCTCCAGGGGGACCTGTTCGAACGTTGTGATGACTTCGGCGGCGGTCATGGTCTGGGCTCGTTCGATCGCGCGGTGCCCTTCGGCGGTGATCAGGTGCGTGACCGGTAGATGGGTGTAGGCGCGGGTGAGTCCGATCAGCCCGGCCAAGGTCAGACCCGCCAGTGGCCCGCCGTCCATATCGGCGGCGAGTCTGCCGGGGTCGGCGATGACCGCACCTGCGGCGATCCCGCGCAGGTCGAGTTCGGGGGCGTAGTCGGGTTGCAGTTCGGCGGCCCAGGCCGCGGCGCGCCCGCCGTCGGCGTATCCCCAGGCCGCACACGGTGCTTCGGCGGCAATCAACTCCGGGAGCCGTAGTGTGGCGCGGGCCAGGTCGAGAACGGCGTGCGCGGCGGCGCGTCCGGCCAGGAAGGCGTGCGGACCGAGCCCGGTCAGCCCCATTCCCTGCCCATCGGGCACAGCCACCGTCCAACCCCGTTCCAGCGCGCTGGAGATGAACTCCGTCTCCGGCTCGGATTCGTCACGTGTCAGCAGCTGCGAGGCAGCGGTATCACCGCCCAGGCCGCGGAAGACCGGGCAGTACAGCAGGATCGGGGCCCGGTCGGTCGCGGCGTTCGGGCCTGCGGTGATCACGATTCCGGAGGCGGGGATGGGCGCTTTGTGGGAGGTGCGGGTGGCGTAGACCAGTTGCCATGCCCGATACGCACCGGGCAGGTCCGGGGTGGTGACGGGGCGGCGGTGCAGCAGCTCGCCGGGTCGCCGATGGAGGTCGAGCTCGGGTGCGCGGTAGAAGTCGTCGCCGGTCGGGGGTTCGTTCATCATCGGCTCCCGGCGATGTCGTGGGCCAAGGCGACCATCCAGGCGATCCCGGAGCCGAGTTGACCGGAGCTGGCGTAGCCGTTGTGACGGGCGACGGTGTCGGCGTAGCGCAGCAGGACTGCCGGGTTGACGAGGTCGGCGTTGTCGGCCAGGAGTTGGCCCCAGGCCGCAGTGAGTTGTCCGGCGAGTTTGGGCAGCAGCACGATCGGGTTCGCGGTGACGGTGGCGACGATCTGGTCCCACCTGCCCGCCGCGGCCCTGCCGTCGGGGACGGGCGTACGCGGGTCGGCGGCCTCGACCAGGCGGGCTGCGAGTCCCTGCTGCGGGAGGTAGTCGACATTGCCGCCGTCGACGGCGAAGTCCTCCAGCAGCACCGTCGTCCAGGTGTCGCCGAGGGCGGCGTGTAGGAGTCCGTTGAGGGTGCCGAGCGCGGTGAATGGGTTTCGCAGGTCTGCTTGGGCGGCGATCTCCGCTCCGACGCGCAGGAACGCGGCGCGGTCCGGTGCCGAGCAGGCCAGGTCGCCGTCGGTGCAGATGTCGGCGACCCGGCCGGTCAGATCGCCGTAGCCGATCGCACCGGCGATGCCCGCGCCCCCGGCGGGCGGATTGGTGATCGCGACCTGCGACACGGCGGCGCCACTGGTGCCGGGTGCGGGGTCGGGAACGAGCTGTCCGGGTCTTCCGGGGATCACCGGCGCGCTGGGGGCGCGGTCTGGGTTGGCGTACAGGGCGATACCCGCGATCCGGTCCGCGCCGATCGGCCCGACACCCGCGCCGATATCGGCAGCGAACTCCGACATGGCTTGCGCGCCTTGCGAATAGCCGACACCGGCGACGAGCGTGTCGGGGCAGGTGTCGGCGATCTGGGTGGCGGCGGCGTCGAGCTGGTTGCGGGCCTCGGTAACCGACACCGCGTACGGGTCTGGGCCACCGCCCGGGACCACACCGCCGAACCCGGCACCGTACGGGATGTAGGAACGTTGCACCAGCCCGGGAGCCGCCGAGAGTACGGGCGCGAGGAGCGCACCAACAACTCCGGTATCGGCGAGCGGGTCAGCGGTCGGTGAGGACTGACCGGTGCCTTGGACTCCGAGGATGTAGAGGGCCGGGCAGCCGGGTCCGATCGGCACTCCCCCCGCCGGAGCGGCACCAACCGTGAGCGACATGGCCGAACAGATCGCCGCAGTGGCCAATGTCGCGGCTAGTCGACGGGCACCGCCGCTGGAGGTGAGAGTCACGGCTGGCCCACCCCAACTCCGGCTCCGAATCCGGCACCGACGGTTCCCGCGGCGACCGCCCCGACCACAGCGACCGGGACACCGGCCACGAGCGCGCCCGCCGCCGCACCGGCTGCGCCGCCGAGTGCGGTTCCGGCGACGCCGGAGGTCACCGTGCCGAGGACCGGGACCGGGACGACGGTGCCCAGGGCCGCGCCCGCGATTCCGCCGATGGTGCCGCCGACCAGGGCGCCGACCACGGCACCCGCGACAGCGGCGGGCGCGCCGACGGCGACGGCTCCTGCCGCGCCGCCGATTCCGGCACCGGCCAACGTCGCCCCGGACACTCGGTCCGAGCGCCCGGCGGGGATGCCGACGGAGTCCAGTGCGGTGGCGACTTGGGCCTCCAGCCCGGCTGCGGTGTCGTTGATCAGGTCGGCGTATTCCGGGGACAGCCATTCCGGGCGCGGGGCCTGCCATTGACCGACCCGGATCGTGTTCTCCGGGGCTTCGATCGGCGCGACCGGCTCGACCGGCTCGGGCAGGTGGAGGTCCTCGATCCGGATCGGTTCGACCGGGGCCTCCGGTGGCGGAGCCGGGCGTGAGGGTGCGTCGTTACGGACTTCGGGGGGCTGGGAGTAGTAGACCAGCGGCGGGGCCGGTTCCTGTTCGGGCGCGGGC
>NZ_JAFMPL010000174.1:0-9252 GCF_019038455.1 Nocardia noduli | reverse complement strand
TATAAGAGACAGAAAACGACCCCTGGGCCCCCGGATCACGCCCCGGATCCACGCGGTTCGTCACCGTGACCGCGCTGATAGTCGGTGTCGTCGGCGGGATCTACGGCATCGTCGGCGGTTCGCTGCTCAGCCCGATCCTGGTCGGACGTGCAGTGCCGCTGGGCGAGGTCGCGCCCGCCGCGCTCACCTCGACCCTGCTCACCTCCATCGCCGGCGCCGCTACCTACGCGGTGCTCGCGGTGAGTACCGGCGGCACCGACATCGCCTCCGACTGGATCATCGGGATCAGCTGCGGCGTAGGCGGACTGATCGGCGGATACCTCGGCGCACACCTGCAACCGGCGCTATCCGAACAAGGACTGCGCTACGCCCTGGGCGCCACCGCCATCATCACCACCGCCGCGCTCTACGTCCTGCAAGCACTCTGAGCTCACCCCGTGTCGTGGTGTTCACCGCGACGACAGCGAATCAGGACAGGAGTGTCGCAGACCGCAACCGCGCACAACCATCAAAGTGACTGGAGTGTCAGGGATTTAGTTGGCGTCTTCGCGGCAGCGCTCTGACTTTGGCGGCGTCGGCGTCGGCGTCGCGGTCGGCTAGGCCGGCGTTCTGCAACGCGAGTTGGTTGAGGGCGACCGCGTATATCTCCAAGCGCCTTTCCAGGTCACGGCAGTGGCGATTCAGTTCGGTGTGTTTACGTTTGAGGTCTTCGTAGTCGTCGGCGGATCGGATGATCGCTGCCTGTTGGGTTTCCGCGTGCGCGATCTCGGCCTGGAACCGGTCTTTGAGGTCGGTGTGTTGATGGGTGAGGCGCCATCGTTTGACGTCGGCCTCGGCGGCGAGTTGGGAGATGTTCAGTCCTCGCGACCGTCGCGGAGTACCGGCCAGCAGTCGGTTGATAGCGGCGATGATGTCACGGCGCACCGGATCGGTCTCCCCGGCGAGGGACAGGACGCTCAATTCGGGTCTCCGGATCGGTGGTTGTCGATGACGGTGAGGAGTCGGTCGAGTTCGTGGCGTTCGCGGGCGTGGCGGATGGGCGGGGCCAGCCGATCGTTGACGATCTCGGCCAGTTCGTCTGCCGCTTCCTGGACGCGGGCGATGTCTCGGTCGGTGCGGGCGATGTTGCGACAGCGAGGTCGACAGTCGTCGACGTCTGGGGTGACCATGGGGTCATCCGCCGTGCCTCGGAGCTGGCATGCCGCTGTGGCTGGGTCGAAGACGCAGGTGATCGCTTCGCCGTGATGGATCTGAAGGACAGGGTTGCCGAGCAGGTCGCGAGCGTGTCGTTCGCTGTGCAGGACGCGGCCCGCGAACTCGCGGGCGGCGGCGTGGACGCGGTAGCGGTAGGCGTCGGCGGCTGGTCCGCTGACGTGTTCACCGGCGAGGAGGCGCTGTTCGTCCTCGGCGATGCCTTCCATACGGAACAGCCAGTCCTCGAAGGCGTAGTCGTCGAGGAATCCGGCCTCGTAGGAGCCAGCGTAGCCTTGCAGCATTCGGGTGTGGGTGTGTCCGTACTGGATCGAGGCAGCGATCAGTCCCCGGGGCTTGCGTCGGATGAACCATGCCAGCGTGCGCCGGAAACGACTGGCGGCGATCGGCCCGCCGGGATCGGCAGGGATGAGATCGGCGCGGTTCATCCCGCGGCAGTACACGTTGACCCATGCGGTGAACTCGGCGAGATCCGCTGCGATGAGCCGGTCCGAGCGGGCCTCGCCCCGCCGTTTGACGTCGTCGCCCATGTTTCTCGGCTTGAGCCGGTTCGGGAACAGCAGATGGCTCTCGTGTAGCCGCTCGAGGATTCCGACGGCGTGGGCGACGAGTTCGATGACCACCCAGGGTTCTTCGCGTATCGCGCCGTGCGGGATCTTGTTTCCGTCCTCGTCCTCGGCGCCTTTGAAGTAGAGCCCTTCCATCAACCACAGCCCCGCGGCGGCGTCGAAGCTGACGCAGCCCCGCCGGAGGTTGAGAACCTCTCCCACTCGGGCGCCGGAAAGGTAGGCCACGACCACGAAGCAGGCGGTTTGCAGGAGCCGGGCCAGCAGGGGGATCTGCTCGATGGTGATCCGAGGATGCCATGGGTGACCGTCCAGGTCAGCGGTGATCGCGGTATCGATGTAGATGTGTTCACCGATGGGCAACCCGGATTCGGTGATCATGCGACCCGAGGGAGTGAGCTGGAACGACGGCGCGCAGTGCAGTTGGGCTGCGATGTGCCGCCAAGCCGGTTCCAGGGTTCCGTCAGCGCGGCGTCTCCCAGGCAGACGCTCACCGCGTTCTCGGAGCCGGTCGAGATAGTTCGCGACCGCCTCTTGGAGCCCGCCGCGCGGGCGCCGGGACTGCTTGGCACTGACGTGTTCCGGGCGCAGGGTCAACAGTCTGCGGTGCTCGTCCCACGCGGCGATGATGTCGTCGCTGAAGTCCTCGACGAAACGCACCGCCCAGCCCAGCAAAGCCTGCATCGTGTGCTCGCTGATTCGTCTGGTGCGGTTCTCACGGTCCCCGCGGCGTTGTTCGAGCAGGTCCTGAGTGTCCTCACCATCCCAGGGCGGAGCCTGCGGGAGCCGCAGCGCGGGCGGCAGGATCTCCCGGTGCATCCAGAGCCGCCGGACCTCGGTGATGCGCCGGTAGCGTTGAGCGACCGCTACCCGATCCTGGTCGAGCGCATCGAGGTAGTCCCACAGCATCTCGTCGGTGACCTGGCAGAACTGGGTGACTCCCTGATCGGCGAACCAGTTCAGAACGTGCTGCAACGCCCCGTAGAACAGGATCTCGATCGTATGGATCGCGATGCGACTGCCCGACTGGCGCAGCGTGCGGGCTCGGGAATGATTGATCAGCTGCCAGAGGTAGTGCTTGGTGGACTCCCGTAGCGGTTCGGCGACGACCTCGAAATTGAGGGACTGCGAGCGTGCGTGGTCCTCGAAGACCGCGGGATTGAGATCCCAACGATCATCGGCGAAGACGGAGAGCCGGGCCGGGGCGACGTCCGGTCTGATCTGGCGATTCGATAGCACGAGCGTGTGCGTGTCAGGCCATAGCGTGCCGTCGGGCAGTCCGTGGGCGAGCCCGGTTGATTCATCCAAAGTGATGGGTTCCGGAGAGGTCATCGGATGTCGAGTTCCCTGTTCAGCAGACGGTCCGCGAGCGCGCGCTCGGTCGGCCCCGCGCCGGTGCGGGCGTCCTCGACAGCGGCGCGGTCGTGTTGTTCCAGCAGATCTGCAAGTTGGGCATGTGGCCCGGCGAAACGCTGCGCCCAGTACAGAGTGTTCATCTGCTCGCGTCGTTCGGTGAGCCGGTCATGGACGATCACCTGTAGCCGCAGATGGCGGGGCAGCGCCCTGGCGCATTCGCAGCCCAAGCAGAGCAGGAACGACGCTTGGCACGGTCCCTGCGGGGTGTAGGGACCGTTGTCGTTGTCAGTGCACGCGGCCAGCGCCGTGTCCAGTTCGCCGGCGAGCATCCGTTCGAGCACAACAGGCTCCAACTGCATCTCTTCGGCAGCCTGCTCGAGATTGTCCCTGGCGTGGGTGACCTGCTCGGCGGTCATCGTGGTAATCGTCGAGCGGGCTCGTGCCTTGGCCACTTCGCTGGTCAGTGTGTCGGCGACGACCTTGCGGTATTCGTTGATGTTGCCGCGATTGCGGACCAGATAGCGAGTCGCGGCGGTCCGTTCGGTATGGGCGACCGGCTTCTGGTGCAGCTCGATATAGGTCATCCGCAGCGTTTCCAACCTCAGCGGACGCATCGGCAGCTCTCGACCGTCCGCATCCACCTCATCCGACGGCAGATTCCACGTTCTGCCCAGAGCGCTGACCAACGTCCCGTTGAGCGGCATCGCCCGCCAGCCACGGCCTTTCAGGCTGCGCCCACCGCCAGCAGACATGTAGGCGACCAGCAGCCGGTCGCCGCCCGCGAACTGCCGGGCCCGCGCGGTCAGGTCGTGGACCAGCACATAGAGGCCGAACGGCGTATGCAGGGTGTCGCGGGTCGACACCTCGGTCGGCCGGTCGGGAATGCTGATCCAGTCCGGGACCTCCGACAACGCCAGATCCATGTAGGCGCGGTGCCCGCGGCGCGGTTTGCACAGACCCACGATCGCCGTACCCGCCCCGGTGCCGCCGTCGGCGCGGTGATGCGCCGCGCTCATCGTGCGGATCACATCCGGGTTCTGCCCCGTCATAACACCGAACAGCACCGCAGCCGCCGCGATCTCCTCCGGCATCAGATAGAGCCAGCCGACGATATCCTTGATCCTGCCGCGCAGCATCACCCACACCTCGGGAGCGTTGTAGACACCTTTCCCGCAATTGCGATCCCGGCGTGGGACGTCGCCGACACGGTCCAGATGGTCGAGAATCTGGAGGCGGCGCCGCAGGTCGAGATCCGTGCTCACGTCGAGGTCCCCGGCCCGGAACCGGTCCAGCAACTCTCGATGGGTGCGAATGCGTCGCTCGGCGGAGCGCAATGTAGCTCTCGCCGCTTCGGCGATCCGTTTCAGATCGGTCCTGGTGTAGCTGTGCACGGGCTTGCTCGGAGGCTGAGGCGGAAGGGGTCTGGCGAGCCGCGCCGCAAGCGTGGCGCTGATGCCGCTCGCGCGTAACAGAAGCCGACGCAGCTCAGCCAGCTGCCACCGAATCGACTTCACGCCTAGGGCTTCACGGTCGTCAAGGAATCCGTCGAAATGCTCGGAACCGACCTCGGCCAAACTCTGGGGGACCACAGCAAGTCCGGCGAGGTAGCGATCGAAGGACACCAGCACTCGATAGACACTCTCGAACGAATGCGTCGAGTTCAGTCCAGCACCCGGAGCCGTGCGCGCGACAAGCGCCGCGATCATCGCCGCCCGCAAGCCTTCCGGCATCGTCAGCACCGACACATCGAGGTCTCTGCGGTCTTGGCCGTCCTGGCTGTAGCAGCGCACGATCTGACGCCCGTCCTCGGACATCATGAGTCCATGACGAGTCCGGGCAGCCGGCGATGGCAGGGCGGCGCGACGTCCGCGGCTCACCGGTGGACCGCGAGCGGGTCGGTGCGAACCCACGGGTTGTCGGCGAAGACGTCGGCCATGAAAGCTTTCACCAGAGAGTCATCGGCGTGGGCCAGTAACGCCTCGACTTCCAGGCTTCGAAACGGTTCGAGGTAGACGTCCCGGGTTGTCTCGACGGTGCGGTGACCCAGCATCGTCTGGACCAGATGCCAGACATCGCCGACCTCCTCACCGAAGTCGCGCTGTTCGTCCGCGGTGAGATGACCCAGCCGCGAATACTTGATCAGCTTGCCCACCGCGAACCACCTCAGCGCAAACGAATGCCGCAGCATATGGGCGGAACAGCTGAAGTTTTCCAGGCCCAGTGTCCGTTCCGATAAAAGGTGGGAGCCGCGTGTCGCTCTGACCTGGTCAATGTCAGGTTTTTCTGGATTGGGTTGTGTGGATATGTCCAGAATAAGTTGAGAGTGCCGGAGATATTCCGCAAAGAGTTGAGAGTGGCGGAGTGTTTGGCCTCCGATTCGATATGGGCTTCTGGAATTCGGAATCTGGGGGGGCGGGCAGGCGAGGTCGTGCCTTGTCATTGTGGCTGGCTGGATCGGGGCCGTGTGGCGCAGAGTGGTTCGGCTGGTGGCTGTGGCACAAATTCAGGACCATGGAGAAGGTGCCGGGGGTGTCGGCGGGATTCGCTGTGGGTGCGGTGGCGGAAATGGTGGCAGGGCGGTACCGAGAGGGCTTCTCGGTACCGCCCCGCCGCGGGTCGGATCAGTGGGTGGGGGATGGGGGATCGGCTCGCGTGTCGAGGAGTGTATTGAGGATCCGCAGGGCCAGGGCGGTGGCGTGTGCGGTGGCGGCGATGGCCGGGTGGTCGGTGAGGCCGGCGGCGAATGGCACGGTAGACGATGGAGCGAGCGACGTTGAACAATTCGGCGAGTTCGGTGGTGGTGTGTCGACCGGCGCGGTGCAGCTCGACGAGGTGGGCTTCATGGTGCGGGCTTGGGGTTTTTTGCCGCGGAGTCGACCCTTGGCCCTCGCGACGGCCATTCCTTCTCGAGTCCGAGCCCTCGCCAGGTCGGCCTCAAATTCGGCGATCATCGACAGGGTGGTGAACAGCAGCCGTCCGATCGGGTCAGCCGGGTCGTCGACCGATCCACCGATGTTGAGCTTGACCTTTTGCGCAATGAGTTCGTAGGCGATCGCGCGGGGATCGGGGACCGATCCGGCAGGGCGATCGAGTTTGCCGACGACCAGTGTGTCGGCTCCGCGGACAGCAGCGAGGGCTTCCCGTAGGCCGGGACGATCACGGTTGGTGCCGGTGAGCCGTGGTCGACATAGGTCCGTTTCGAGTCGACACCCAGTCGGGTGAGGGTGTCGATCTGCGCGGTGAGGTCTTGGGTATCGGTGCTGCAACGGGCGTAGCCGACCAACAGTTCGGGCACCGCATAAGTGGTGCGTTTGACCCCCCTTCACCGGGCATTTTTAGGGGCGGGTCTTACGGGAATCCGCAGGTCAGACGTGAGCTGCGGAACCTACCGTCGTCCGCTGGCGAAGGATGTGTGCGGGTGAGGGTTCGGCGTACGATACACCGCAGAGGCGGACATCCACACCAGCCGTCAGCCAAATTCACTTCAATCGAGACAAGAATTGGTATTCCCTGGAGTTCCTATTTATCAGCCCTAGGGAGTGCGTTTATTATTCCAAGAGAGGATGCCTACCATTTCATGACATATGCAAAGGAAGGTTGTCATGACGCGATCCGCCGTCGACCCGGAGGCTGAGTACAGCTACATCGATAAAACAACTGGCCGGACCCTGGCGTTCACAAGCAAACGCGACGAGGTGCTGTTGACACTTCAGGGGCACCCCACCGAGGCCACCATAAATGAGGTAGTGGCGACGGCCCCGCTCATGTCGGTCAGCCACGGTTTCGATCTGAAACGCGGTTTCGCCGCCGTTTACCTGGACCCGACACAATCGGTCGATGCCGCGCTGCGTTCGTTGGCAGAGCAGCCGAAGGTCGCTAACGCGATACCTGTCATGATCGACGGGAACGGCTCGACCAGATATTTCCTCCCGGACGAGTTCACCGTTCAGTTTCGCCCCGAGGTTCCCCCCGGTCGTGCCGTCGAAATCATCCGGGAGCACGGCAGCACCATCGTGGTGACTCAGCGCACACGTGGCTACTACACGCTCGGGGTACCCGCAGGTCGCGGACTGTTCGCAACGATCCGCGAGTTCTCCGCGCTGGACGAGGTCGTCTTTGCCGAGCCCAGTGAGGTGATCTTCAACGCACTTGCATACGTCCCCGACGATCCACACTTCGGTCAACTCTGGGGACTGCACAACACCGGCCAGACCGTGAACGGCACCGTCGGAAGGCGTGACGTCGATATCGACGCCACCGCCGCGTGGGATGTCACCACAGGCAGTTTGTCTGTCGTGATCGCGGTACTTGACACCGGAGCGGACCTGAATCACAGAGATCTGCGAGAAAACATCCTGCCGAGGGGCGCCGAGGACTGGGACTTCGCGAACGCGGGCGATCCGGCTCCCCAAGACGAGGATCCAGGCAGTCACGGCACCCATGTCTGCGGAACTATCGCGGCCGTTGACAACGGCCGCGGTGTCATTGGCGTTGCCTCCGGCTGCCTACTGATGCCACTGCGAATCAGGTTTGATGCAGGCATGGTCGCGAGCGCCGCCGACGCGATCGACTATGTCGCAACAGAGGCCGCAGCGGATTCGCGCCGACGTTACGTTATGAACTGCAGTTGGTATCTCATTGGTGAGTCCATCAAGGTGCGCACCGCCATCCGGAATGCGGTCAATAGCAATGTGGTCGTCGTCTGTGCCGTGGCAAACGACAACCTGCCCACGGTCGCCTACCCCGCCGCGTATCCCGAAGTCATCTCCGTTGCCGCACTCGACCAGTGGAACCGCAAGTCGGGCCGTTCGAACTATGGGCGGAGCGTCGTCGTCGCCGCGCCCGGCGTCAATATCTGGTCGACCATGCGGTCAGATGATGCCGTTGCGAACAACTATGGGTTTTTATCGGGTGCCTCGATGGCGGCAGCGTACGTTTCCGGTGTTGCTGCGTTGGTCTGGTCGCGCAACCTCGATCTGACCAACCGGCAAGTTCGTCAGATCGTTGAAATCACCTGCGACAACGTCGACGCGGACAACACGGGACACCGCGGCATGCTGGGCCGCGGCCGAATAAACGCCAACGCGGCGGTCAGGTATGTGATCCCCACCCCTCTGAGCGGAACGTTCACCGTCCAGCAGAGGAGCACGAGCCGTTACCTGGACGCCTACGAGGGATCGAATGACCACCAGGTGGTGACCCGTGACGCACAAAACAATGACACCCAGCGCTGGATCATCACGCCCGTGGGCGACGCGTACACCGTCCAGCAGAGGAGCACGAGCCGTTACCTGGACGCCTACGAGGGATCGAATGACCACCAGGTGGTGACCCGTGACGCACAAAACAATGACACCCAGCGCTGGATCATCACGCCCGTGGGCGACGCGTACACCGTCCAGCAGAGGAGCACGAGCCGTTACCTGGACGCCTACGAGGGATCGAATGACCACCAGGTGGTGACCCGTGACGCACAAAACAATGACACCCAGCGCTGGATCATCACGCCCGTGGGCGACGCGTACACCGTCCAGCAGAGGAGCACGAGCCGTTACCTGGACGCCTACGAGGGATCGAATAATCACCAGGTGGTGACCCGTGACGCACAAAACAATGACACCCAGCGCTGGATCATCAGGCCGATTTAGTGACCAGGCTTTAATAATCCATACCCCAGAAGGTGTTTGCGGGGTGACCTCAATGAACTAATCCTGCTAGGAAATACCCATCGACGGGCGTGTCGAGTACAGGGTTGATATCGATTCGAATCCGAGCATGTCGAACGGGACATAGCGGACCGGCCAGACCACGCAGCGCGAGGCAGCCGTCCGTTCGCGGGCCGATCGTTCCACCGTGGCGCAGATCCGTCGCTCCGCGAAAGCCGCCGCGTTCGCGGCGCGGCCGAGCCGAACCGTGGTCTGCGTCGGAATCGATCCGATCGGATTCGACTCTGCTGCGGCGCTTTCGCTCGGCTGGGAGTGTCCGATTAACGGCTCTGGCTCACTTCCGGTGGTAGCTCAGCGCGTTCTGACGGCAGGATGTGTCGGTGGATGTGGTGAATGTATCTGTCGGAGTTGTCTTTTCAGGGTTGAAGCCGCTGGTTGTCGAGGATGTGGAT
>NZ_JAFMPL010000173.1:0-9324 GCF_019038455.1 Nocardia noduli | reverse complement strand
AGCCTGACGAGCGCCCGTTCGCGGCCGTCTCGCGTCCGAGCGGTCGAGACAATGCGCCGAAGGCGCGAGTATCGACCGCTCGGACGCGAGACAACAAGGGCCGCGAACCCGCGGCCCCCGGGCCGCCGAATACACTGTCGAGGCCAACGACCCGAGGGGAGAACAGCAGGTGCGAATCGGCAGCGTACGGGCTGGATCCGGTAAGCCGCGTCTCCCCATGCGCGCGTTCGTCCTATCCGCTCTCGGCGCGCTCGTGGTCACCGGCTGCGGCACCGATGTCGATGACATCACCGTCGGCGCGGGTGTCGGCTGGCCCGCCGCGTATCACGACGGCCGCAACGGCGGCGCCACCTCGGTGACGGGCGCCAAGAGGATGGCGCTGAGCTGGTCGCGCCCGTCGGGTGGGCCGATCACGCGTCCCGTGACGATCGGCTCGGAGGGGCAGTTGTTCCTCACCACCCGCACCGCCAATGGTTGCGCGATGCTGTCGTTCCAGATGCCGACGGGGCGTAAACGTTTCTGTAGTCAGTTGGGTCCGAGCGCGGTCTCTTCGCCTTCGGTGGTCGACGGGGTCAGCAATGTCTATGTCGGTGACGACGGCGGGGTGAATTCGTTCAACAATCTCGGGCAGCCGCGCTGGCGCACTCCCGTTGCGGGGGTTCCGGTTTCGGTGCAGTTCACCGGTGACGGGAATCTGTTGACGGTGACGCAGTCCGGTCAGGTCGATGTGTTGAGCAGGCAGACCGGTCATCGTGAGGTGACGACCGTCCAGTTGCTGGGCGAGCCGGATTTCCTCGCCCATCCGGATCTGGCCCGTCCGGTTTCCGGCCAGGGCCTCGATGATTGTCTCACCGGTGGTCCGCAGTGTTCGGTGGCGAATATCTCCGCCGTCGACGCCGATTCCGGCCGTTTCTTCCTGACGCTGTGGCAGCCCGGTGAACCCGTGGCGGCGTTGGTGGCGTTGCGCTACCGCGACGGCAAGGTGGTCGAGGAGTGGCGGGCGAATGTGCTGTCCGGCGGAAGTGGGACGAGTCCCGCGGTCTCCCCGGACGGCGCCACCATCTACGTCGGTGACAACTCGGGTCGGTTGATCGCGGTGGACGCCGCCGACGGTCGCACCAGGTGGGTGCGTTCGCTCGGTTTCGCTCCGCGCGGCGGCATCTCGGTCTCCCCGGACGGCCTGGTGATCCCCGCCGGGGACGAAGGCTATCTGCTCGCGCTGCGCGACAAGGGTGAGGCATCCGAGATCGCTTGGGAGCGTAAGGATCTCGCGCTGCGCGGGACCCCGGTCCAGACCGCGGGCCATACCGGCTATACCGTCGCGGCGATCGGCGCCGGACTGAATCTGATCACCTTCGATACGCGGACCGGCGACACGATCGACTCCGATGTGCTGCCAGAAGCCGAGGGCACGACGACGGGGACGTCGATCTCGGCGGACGGCGAGGTCGTCCTCGCCACCCGCCTCGGTGAGGTCTTCGCGTTCGTGCCCGAGAAGTAGCGGGCACGAACGGTCAGCTCGGCTGGTTCGGATCGCGTTCCGGCAGTGGACGTTCCACGATATTCGGGCGTCCGAGGGGATTGCGCACCCGGCGTTTGGCCGACGAGTAGACCAGCGCGGTCTCTTTGGCGACCACATCCCAGGCGAAATCGGCGGTGAGCCGCTCCCGTGCCGCGTAGGCCCGGTCCTGGGTGGCGGCGGGGTCGTCGAGGGTGGCCCGGGCCGCCTCGACGAGGCCGTCCACATCGGCGGGTTCGAAGGAAGCGCCGGTCACCCCGTCGATGACCGCCTCGCCGAGGCCGCCCGCGGTGGAGGTGATGAGCGGGGTTCCCGCCGCGGCGGCTTCGAGCGCGACGATGCCGAAGGGTTCGTACCGGCTGGGCAGCAGGATCGCGTCCGCGCCGTGCAGCCAGCCGAGCAGTCCCTCGCGGTCGAGTTGTCCGGCGAAGGTGACCGCGCGCGCGACCCGGTGCACCCTGGCGCGTTCGCGCAACCATTCGAACTGGGTGCCGATACCCGCGATGGTCAGTGTCGTTCCCGGGTGGGCGCGGCGGATGCGGGGCAGCGCGGCGATCGCGTCCTGCACGCCCTTCTCGTATTCCAGCCGTCCGACGTAGAGCAGCCGCGGCGGTCCCGATCGCGGCGCGCGCGGCCGAAATGTCCACGCGCCCACGTCGATTCCGTTGCGGATCACCGTCATCGGGATGCGCTCGGGGCCGTAGAGGCGTTCCACCTCGTCGCGCATGGACGTCGAACAGGTGATGAGCGCGTCGGATTCGTTGGCGAGCCACCATTCGACCGAATGGACCTGTTTGTTGACCTTGCCGGCGACCCAGCCGCTGTGCCGTCCGGCCTCGGTGGCGTGGATCGTGGAAACCAGTGGCACGTCGTAGTATTCGGCCAGCGCGATGGAGGGGTGGGCGACGAGCCAGTCGTGCGCGTGCACCACGTCCGGGATCCAGCCGTCGCCGATACCCGGTTTGCCCAGCGCGATACCGGCGCGCACCATGGCGTGGCCCATGGCCAGCGTCCAGGCCAGCATGTCCTCGCCGAAATCGAAGCACGGCGGATCCTCGGCGACGGCGACAACGAGCACGCCCTCGGCGATGAAGGAGTGGGTGGGATGGGTCGAGGAATCCGTTCCCGATGGACGTCGCGCCAGCACGACCACCTCGTGGCCCGCGACGGCCAGTTCGGTGGCGAGGTGGTGCACATGCCTGCCGAGCCCACCGACGACGACCGGTGGGTACTCCCACGACACCATCAGAATCTTCATATGTGCTTTTCTCCAACCGGTACTGAGGCGGATGCTCGTTCCGCATCCGAGACCGGCGCGGCGGCGCCCGACTCGGCGGTGCTGTCGTCCGAACCGACAGCGGTAGCCTGCTCCGGCGCGGTGGCCCGGTGCCCAACCCCGAGTCGTCGCGCGTCCAGTGCGGGGAAGAGTCCGTCTGCCGCCCCCCATCCTGCCGCCAACTGCCCCGCTTTGGCGACCTGGCCCGCGCCGACGGCCGCGGCGATCTCCCGCACCGCGTGCGCGTGCTGGTGCGCGCGTTCCCTGGCGTATCCGGCGGCGGAGTCCTTGCTGACCATGAAGGCCCAGTCGCTGGAGACGGTCAGAATGGCCTCGCGCAGCAATTGGTCGGCGACCGGGTCTCGCAGCGACGGCGCGTCACCCTGCGATTCGCGCATCTTGTCGACCGTGTCCAGGGTCAGCCTGACGATCTCGTCGTTGAGTTCGACCAGGTCACGGACCTGATCCCCGGCCCAGACGCGCCAGTCCTTGCCCGAACCCCACGAGGAGTCCGCCAGCGGCACCGGATCACCGACGAAGCCGCGATCCCGCGCGTCGGCCAGCGTGCCGACGGTGACGCCCGCCTCCGGCAGCGCGCGCAACACCTGGGCCAGCCATTGCGGCCCCTCGTGCCACCAGTGGCCGAAGAGTTCGGTGTCGAACGCGGCCACGACCAGCGCGGGACGGCCGATGCGCGCGGATTCCGAGCGCAGTCGCTCCACCACGGTCCGCACGAAATCGTCGACATCGCGCCCGACGGCAGCCGCGGCGAGTTCGGGATCGTAGGGCGCCTTGTCCGGACCCTCCACCGACTTGCCGGTGACCCGCGACGGTTTGAGTCCGGTGGCGTGATCGTAGTGATGAAAATCACGGTAGGCGGACTGTCCCGGATAGCCCGATTTGGGTGACCAGACCCGGTAACTCACGTGCAGATCGCGTCCGAACGCGATCACGTCGGACTCGCGCACCGGGCGGCCGAGCGAGCTGTCACCGCGCAGCGCGGGGCCGTCGACCATGAAATGTGTCACACCGGCGTCGGCGTAATCGACCTCCATGCCCGGGGTGTAGCCGCATTCGGGAGCCCAGATGCCGCGCGGTGTGTGACCCCAGCGCTGATGCGCGTCAGCCAGGCCCTCTGCCAGCTGGAATGCCCGAAGCCGCGGGTCGAGCAGCGGTTGGAACGGATGCGCCAGCGGGCCGCCGAGCAGTTCGATGGTTTCCGCGTCGATCAGCTGTCGCCACACCGGCGCGGCGCCGTGACGCCAGTTGGTCTCGAAATCCGCGAGAGCCTGTGCCGCCAGCCGGTGTTCGTGACGTCCGAGCGCGACATTGCCCGCCATCGCCGCCTCGTCGGCGCGCAGCTGCCAGTTGCCCAGCCAGTGATGCATGCCCGCCAGGCAGTGCGGATCGTCGAGTTGCGCCGCGAGAACCGGCGTGATGCCCAACGTCAGCAGATGGGAACGTCCTTCTGCCGCAAGGGTTCTCAGGACGTCGACGAGGGGCAGATAGGACGCGGCCCACGACTGGTAGAGCCATTCCTCGCCCACCGGCCAGCGGCCGTGATGGGCCAGCCACGGGAGGTGGGAGTGCAGGACGAGGGTGAACTGGCCGGGTACCTCGCTCAAGGCTTCACCGCGATGGCGACCAGGTCCAGGCTCGCGTCGATATCCTCGGCGAGCAGGGCGAAATCATCGATGGTGACCGCGGCGACGTCGGCGGTGAGATCGGCGGGCCACGGCTGTCCGGCCAGCGCGCGCTCGATCTGGGCGTCGATGAAGGACCCGCCGTGTTTGGCGTCGAGCGCGCGCAGATTCGGGCCGTGGTGCACACCGATCATTCGCGACACCTCGAATCCGGCCTCCACCAGCAGTTCCGCGAGTTCGGCCGCGTCGAGTTCGCGGGTGTGGAACGGGTTGAGCGGGGTGTCGCGACCCGGGGAGAAGGTGATCCGGTTCGGTGTGCTGATGAGCAGTTCGCCGCCCGGGCGCAGCACCCGCAGGCATTCCCTCAGGAACTGACCCTGATCCCACAGATGTTCGATCACTTGGAAATTCACCACGACATCGACCGAATCGGCGTCGAGGGGGAGATCGGCGAGATTGCCCTGGACCATCTCCACGCGCGGATAACGTTCGCGCACATGGGCGACCGCGCCCGCGTCGTAGTCGAGTCCGGTCACCTTCGCCGCGACGCCCGCGATCATGTCGGCGCCGTAGCCCTCGCCGGATCCGGCTTCCAGCACGGTCTTTCCCGCGCAACGATCGAGCAGTCGGGCGTAGGCGACCTCGTGCCTGCGGAACCAGTAGTTCTCTTCGGCGATGCCGGGGACGGTGCGCTCGCCGGTCAGCGGAAGCGTCTCGCCGTCTCGGTGGTCGGTGTCGGCGACCGTTCCGGGGGCAGTCATGACCGTCGGGTCGATCGGTGCGGCAGGGATCACAGCCTCGCTCATCGGTCCGACGTTACTGGTAGGGCCCGCGCACGATATAGCCCGGACCGCTGTTGTGGGGGCTGCGCCCATAAGTTACCCACGGGTAACTTAACGTAGGGTAGTGTCACGCCCGAGCTACTCACACGGACGTACGGCCAAGCTCGTGCGACCACCGGATACACGTCCCCAGAACAGGAGGTCGACGAAGACCGATGCCGAACATCGTCGTACTCATCAAGCAGGTTCCTGACACCTGGTCCGAGCGCAAGCTGACCGATGGTGACTACACCCTCGATCGCGAGGCCGCCGACGCCGTCCTCGACGAGATCAACGAACGCGCCGTCGAAGAGGCGCTGCTGATCAAGGAGGCCCAGGGCGGCGAGGTCACCGTGCTGGCCGCCGGTCCGGACCGCGCCACCGAGGCCATCCGCAAGGCGCTGTCCATGGGCGCCGACAAGGCCATCCACATCAACGACCCCGCGATCCACGGCTCCGACGCCGTGCAGACCGCGTGGGTGCTCGCCTCCGCTCTCGGCCAGGTCGAGGGTGTCGAACTGGTCATCGCCGGTAACGAGGCCACAGACGGTCGCGCGGGCGCGGTTCCGGCGATCATCGCCGAATACCTCGGCCTGCCGCAGCTGACCCACCTGCGCAAACTCGTCGTCGACGGCGAGAAGATCACCGGTGAGCGCGAGACCGACGAAGGCGTCTTCAAGCTCGAGGCGAGCCTTCCCGCGATCGTCTCGGTCACCGAGAAGATCAACGAGCCGCGCTTCCCCTCCTTCAAGGGCATCATGGCCGCGAAGAAGAAGGAAGTGCAGACCCTGACGCTGGCAGACCTGGGCGTCGATCCGTCGACCGTCGGTGTCGCCAACGCGGGCACCACCGTCACCGCCTCGACCCCGAAGCCGCCGCGCACCGCGGGCGAGAAGATCGCGGACGAAGGCGACGGCGGCACCAAGATCGCCCAGTACCTCGTCGGCCAGAAGATCATCTGATCGTCGCCACGTCGTTGCGGGACAACCGCACCCGGACGAGTCGTCACGTGAACGTCGCGCTCTCCGGGACTGAGACTGCTTAGGAGAGAACACAATGGCAGAAGTACTTGTGCTCGTCGAGCACGCCGACGGTGCGATCAAGAAGGTCAGCACCGAACTCCTCACCGCGGGCCGCGCCCTCGGTGAGCCCGCCGCCGTGGTACTCGGTGCCGCGGGCACCGGCGAGAAGCTGGCCGACGCGCTGGCCGCCGCCGGTGCGGAGAAGATCTACATCGCCGAATCCGACGATGTCGAGAACTACCTGGTGACCCCGAAGGTCGACGTGCTGGCCGGTCTGGTCGAGTCGATCTCGCCCGCCGCCGTGATCGTCGCCGCCACCGCCGAGGGCAAGGAGGTGTCGGGCCGCCTCGCCGCCCGCATCGGCTCCGGCCTGCTGGTCGACGTCATCGACGTCAAGGCCGACGGCACCGCCGTGCATTCCATCTTCGGTGGCGCCTTCACCGTCGAGGCCAAGGCCACCGGCGACGTGCCGGTGATCTCGGTGCGTCCGGGCGCGGTCGAGGCGTCGGCGCAGGCGGGCGCGGGCGAGAAGGTCACCGTCGAGGTTCCGGCGCAGGAAGACGGCGTCGTCAAGGTGACCTCGCGCGAAACCGTCACCGGTGGCGATCGTCCCGAACTCACCGAGGCGGGCATCGTCGTCTCCGGTGGCCGCGGTGTCGGTTCCGCCGACAAGTTCTCGGTCGTCGAAGCGCTGGCCGATTCGCTGGGTGCCGCCGTCGGCGCGTCCCGCGCCGCGGTCGACTCGGGTTACTACCCGGGCCAGTTCCAGGTGGGTCAGACCGGTAAGACGGTCTCCCCGCAGCTCTACGTCGCCCTCGGCATCTCCGGCGCCATCCAGCACCGCGCGGGCATGCAGACCTCGAAGACCATCGTCGCGGTCAACAAGGACGAAGAGGCCCCGATCTTCGAGATCGCGGACTACGGCATCGTCGGCGACCTGTTCAACGTCGCCCCGCAGCTGACCGAAGCGGTCAAGGCGCACAAGGGCTGAGCCCTTCCGCCCCACCGATTCACAGAACGGCCCCGGACACCCGTCCGGGGCCGTTCCGCGTTTCGACACCGCCACCGCAGTGGTGATCGAAACGAAAAGCCAGGACGGGCAAGCGGATTGGGCTAGAGTGGTCCAGCGCTTGTGCCGGGGACTCGAGCAGGGGGATGCGTGACCGATATCGACATGGCGAGCCGTGGGCGGGAGTCGGCGGAATCCGGGATTCCATGCGATGCACTGCCTATCACCGCGAGGCAAGAACAGTTCAGTCTCGGATTCATCCGCCTCGTCGCGGCCGCGGCAGGTTGTTCCATCAAGAGTCACGAGACCGACTATGACGGTGTCGATATCACGATCGTCGCCTCCGCCGAGTATTCGAAGTACTACTGCCCGGAATTCGATATGCAGCTGAAGTGCACGACACAGCACAGGCGTCTGGGCGCCGACCATCTGGCCTGGTCGATGGAGCGCGACCGATTCGTCAAGCTGGTGAATCCGAAGAGATATATCCCAGCCCTACTCGCCGTCCTGTTGATCCCCGAGAACCCCGACGAACTGGTCGACCTGTCGGAGGCGGGATTGACCAGTTCGAGCCGGATGTACTGGGAGTACGCCGCAAATCTCGGAGGAATGGATGATGATAAGGGCAGCAAGACGGTCCATCTGCCGCGAAAGAATCTGTTCGACGTAGACGGGTTGAACGCCATCATGCGGACCATAGGCGAAGGAGGGCAATGGTGAACAGCGCACCGCTCGACACGCTCCGTGAGATCGCGTCCACGTTGTCGCCGCCTGCCGTTTCGCAGTATCTAGCGACCCACGAGTGGGAGTTGGAGACCCGCGACCACGATGTCAAGGAAATCTGGAAGCTTCCCGGTGCGGACGGTGTTCGCGGCCGGATCATGCTGCCCTTGGCCACCGACTTCATCGACTTTCCGCGACGTTTCAGTGAGACGCTCCAGGCGCTCGCCACGATCTACGATTGGGATCTGGCCGTGTTGGCCGAACGAATCGCGGCTGCACGGGCAGATCTGTTCTTCGTCCGTCTCGATCAGGAAATGGTCGATGCGACCATCCCGTTCCGCCAGGCGGAGAAGTCGCTGGAGGCCTTGTTCACGATGATGAAGGCTGCCGCTACGACCGCCGATGATCCGACTCACTCCCATCGCGGTAGCAGGTCGGCGATCGTGACGAACTTCCTCGAAGAGGACATCCGATTCGGACACACCAAACGCGGGAGTTTCGTGTTCACGGTGGTCACACGGCTCGGTGATCCGTCGCCGGAAAACGAGGTGAACGCCAGCGCGCCGTTCCCTCGCAGAGTGATGACGACGCTCGCCACCGGATTGAGGTCGACTCGGCAACTGGCGCTCACCTGGGACGAGGCCGCCCTCGACTGTGCCGGACAGCTCGGGCTCAGTGCGGCGCTGGTGGAATCGGTGCAGGATTTGACCCAGCCGGAAGCGCTGCGCGCGCTGGATCTGTCGTTCGACTGGGCAGCCGCCGCGCCCCCGCCCGAGGTGGGTATCTCGCGAATCGTCGTGGACCGCAATGCGATGGCGGGTCTGCCGCGTGTGCGCGAAAGACTGGTGCGCCGCGAGGAGCCTTCGAGGCATCAAATTCTTCTGGGAACGGTACGCACTCTCAATCGCGACGACCTCGGGGACGGAGACTCGGAAACTACCAGCATCGTGCTGTCGACTCATGTCGACGGACGCCTCCGGAAAGTACATGTGCCACTGGCGGGCGAGGAATACGAATGGGCTATCCGCGCACACCGGAGTCGACAGCCGATCGTCGTCTCCGGCGATCTGATCTTCGAACGCGGAGCCTGGCGGCTGACCGGCGCCATAGCCGTGGACCCGAGTTTCATCGATCGGGAGACCGATACGAGCCGAGGGTGAACCCGACTCGATGAACATCGGCCCCGTGCGAGAACACGGGGCCGATGTGATCAGCGGCTGCGGTGGAGGTTGTCGAGCAGGGTGGTGAGGATGGGGGAGGGGCGGGCGTCGGTGCGGACGATGGCGGAGACCGGGATGCGTAGGCGGTGTT
>NZ_JAFMPL010000172.1:0-9427 GCF_019038455.1 Nocardia noduli | reverse complement strand
GTTCCGGGGAGGATCAGCAGACCAGCGGGGTAGCGTCCGCTGAATCCGGCTTCCGCCCGAAGGGGTCTGGGGTGGGTCATCGGCTCGGAGCCACGGAACTCGTGCTCGCCGATGGGGAACTCGACGGGGAGGGCGCCGTCGCCGAGGGCGTTCGCGTCGTCGACGCCACCGTGGACGCTGTCGTGGGCGTGGTGTCTGCCAGGTCGCGGGCGAGGGCGGTGAACCAGGCCGACACTGTGCGCAGGGTGGATTCGCCGGTGCCGGTAGCGGGAACGTCGGTGTAGGAGCCGTGGCGGCCGGTGGTGTCGCTGTACTGGGCCGACCCGGCCAGGGTGTAGAGCTGATCGGGGGCGGTGACGGTGCTGGTGATCGCCTCGAAGGCGTCGTTGACCCATCGGCTGGCGGTCTGCGGCGGCACGAGTTGCACCACCGCGGCGGCGAGTTTGGCTCCCAGGACGCCGACCGCTGCGAGGGGGTCGGCCATGCCGACGGTCGCCAGCTCGGCCACCGTCGCCGGGGTGAGCACCGTGCGGGCGACCGAGATCGCGGCGTTGAGCCCGATCGTGCCGAGTTTGAACAGCGCCGAGAGCGCGTCGGTCTGGCTCGGTGCGGTGGCGGTGGGAGCGGAGGCTTCGGCCAGGCGCTGCCCGAGGGGTTTGGCGGGCTGGTAGGACAGCTGGTCCAGGCTGGTTCCGGACAGGTCTTCGTTGACGACACCGACTGCGGTGGTGAACACCGTGGTCGACAGGGCGGTGGCGATGGTGGAGATCGCCGCGATCGGATCGCGCAGGTCCGAGCGCGCCGCGATGTTGGCCACCGTGCTCGCCAGCGGGCTACCGGGTGCGGTGTCGCAGGTGGCGTCGCCGCCGACGCACAGATCCGCTACCCGGCCGGTCAGTGTTCCGTAGTCGCTGGGAGCGGTGGCCGTGGCGGTGATCCCGGCTCCGGTCAGCCTCGGGTTGAGCAGGGTGATCGTGGAGACGTGGGTGCCGGCGGTGCCCGGCGCGGCCGAGGGGGTGTTGGTTTGCGGGCGGCCAGGTAGCGTCGGCGCGCCGAGGGCGCGGGCGGGGTTGGCCAGCAGCGCGACCGCCGCCACCCGGTCCGCGCTGACCGTGCTCGCGCCCGCGCCGACACGGGCGGCGAAGCGGTCCGCCGCCGCGGCGCCGTGGGCGTATCCCGCGACCGCGAGTCGCGTAGCCGGGCAGCGGGTTTGCACTCTCGCCGCGGCTTGCTCCAGGTGCTCGGCCGCGGCGGTGACCGCGTCGTCATAAGGCATCGCGCTGCCGTCGGCGCTCTGGCCGTAGGGAATGTAGGCGCGTTGCACGGATTTTCCTGCCGCGGCGCTCAGCGGACCGAATACCTGTCCGAGCGCGCCGGTGTCGCTGCCGGTGGCGACGTCGCCTTCCTCGCCGCCTTGCACACCGAGCACGTACAGCGCCGGGCAGGCGCCCTCGATCTGCACACCAGGCTCAGCTGATGCCGTCACGGTGACGTTGACGGTGGCGGTGCCGATGATCGCGGCGATCACAGCGCTGCGAATCAGGCGGCGGGAGTGGGTACGGGTGCTGTGCATGAGTCTTCACCTCGAGGAAGGGGTGCCTGCCCGCCCAGTGGCAAGGGGGGCGGGGCGGGCAGACACGATTCAGGTGGCCGGTGGTCCGGAGATGGTGGCCGCGGGCGGTGTGCGGTGGCGCAGTGAGAACCCGCGCAGCCGCGTCAACGCTTCGCGCGCCCCGGCCGCAGCGGCGCGAGTGTGGCCGGTGCCGTATTCGCGCCAGCTCAAATCCACACCGAGAGCGCGATATTCGGCGAACAGCGCACGACTCATCGCGATCGGGACGAGTTCGTCCTCGGTGCCGTGGTAGAGGTGCACCGGCACCTCGGGAGCGCGCAGGGCGGCAGCTTCGGCGGCCAGGACGTATCGCCAGATTGGGTCGTTCCAGGGTTCGCGGCGCTCACACCACGTACTGAGCGGGATGTCATGGTAGGTGTCGAGCAGTTCGGTGACCGTCAGGGTTTCGGCGTGGGCGAGTCCTCGGCGGCCGTTCTCGGTGAGCAGGTGGGTGACGGGCAGGTGCCGGTAGGCGCGGGCCAGTCCGACTATGCCCGCGAAGACCAACCCGGCCCACGGCCCGCCGTCCAGATCCGCGACCAGGGCGCGCGGGTTGGCCACGACCGCACCGGCGGCGACGCCGCGCAGGTCGAGATCGGGGGCGTAGCCGGGCTGGGTTTCCGCAGCCAGGACCGCCGCTCGCCCGCCGTCGCCGTATCCCCAGATCACGCACGCCCCCGACCCGCCACCGATTTCGGTGGAGCCGGTGACGGCGCGAGCCAGGTCGAGCACCGTATGCGCGGCGGCGGCCCCGGACAGGAACGGGTACGCGCCCAGCCCGGCCATGCCCACGCCCTGCCCATCGGGCACCACCACGATCCAGCCCTGCGCCAACGCCGCCGACACCTGCGCGACAGCCGCCTCGCCGAGACGCTGGGACGGGGCGAGATGTTGTCCCAGCCCCTGGAAACTCGGGCAGTACGCCAGCGTCGAACCGTCACCGGCAGTGGGCTCGGGTGCCAGCACCAGTCCGGAGACCGGGAGCGGGGCGTGGAAGGCGCTGCGGGTGGAGTACACCACCTGCCACGCGCGGTCGGCCCCGGTCCCGGTGGGGGCCTCGACCTCGCGGGCGCGCAGCAGGACCCCCGCCGGCGCGGTGAAGTCGTCAGGGACCGGTGTGTAGAACTCGTCGGCCATTGGGCCGGTTCGGGTGGTCATGGGCTACCGTCCTGCGAGGTCGTGGGCCAGGGCGACCATCCACGCCACCCCGGTCGCGAGTTGGCCGCTGGTGGCGTAGCCGTTGTGGGCGGCGATGGTGTCGACGTAGCGCAACAGCACCCCGGGATTGACCAGATCGGCGTTATCGGCGACCAGCTGCCCCCACGCCGACGACAGTTGCCCGGCCAGCTTCGGCAGCAGCACAAGGGGATTCGCAGCGACGGTGGCAGTGATCGCGTCCCAGCGCGCCGCCGCCGCCCGACCGTCCGGTGCTGGAGTGCGCGGGTCCGCGGCCTCGACGAGCCGATCCGCCAGTCCCTGCTGTGGCCGGTAGTCGACATCTGCGCCGTCGACGTAGAAGTCGTTGAGCAGCACCGTGTTCCAGGCGTCGCCGAGCGCGGCCTGTAACCGTCCGCTGAGGGTGCCCAGCGCGGCGATCGGGTTGCGCAGATCGGCCTGGGCGGCGATTTCGGCGCCGACTCGCAGGAAGGCGGCGCGGTCGGGGGCCGAGCAGGCCAGGTCACCGTCGGTGCAGATGTCGGCGACCCGGCCGGTCAGCTCCCCGTAGGAGATCGCGCTGGCGATACCGCCGCCACCGGCGACGGGATTGGTGAGCGCGACCTGCGAGACCGCCGCACCGTTGGTGCCCGGGGCGGGATCGGGCACCAGCTGTCCGGGCCGCCCCGGTAGCACCGGGGCACCGACCGGGCGATCGGGGTTGGCGTAGAGCGCGATTCCCGCGATCCGGTCCGCCCCGACCGGGCCGACACCGGATCCGACGTCGGCGGCGAAATCCGAGACCGCTTGCGCACCTTGGGAATATCCGATCCCGGCGATGAGAGTGTCGGGGCAGGTGTCGGCGATCTGGGTCGCGGCGGCGTCGAGCTGATTGCGGGCATCGGCCACCGAGACCGCGTAGGGGTCGGGTCCTCCCCCGGGCACGATGCCGCCGAACCCGGCGCCGTAGGGGATGTAGGAGCGCTGCACCAGGCCGGGGGCGGCCGAGAGCACCGGGGCGATGAGCGCACCGACCACCCCGGTATCGGCGAGCGGGTCCGCGGTCGGGGAGGACTGACCGGTGCCCTGCACACCCAGCACATACAAGGCCGGGCAACCGGGACCGATCGGCACCGCCGAAGCAGGTGCGGAGGTCAGCGTCATCCCGGAGGCGGTGGCGGCGATCGCGAGGGCGGCGGCCAGCCGGCGGGTGGTCGACATCGCCGTGGTCACTGGCCCACTCCGACTCCGGCGCCGAAGCCCGCGCCGACGGTTCCGGCGACGACCGCGCCGACGGCGGCGACGGGGACACCGGCCACGACCGCACCCGCGACCGCACCGGCCGCCGCACCGAGGGCGGTGCCGGCGACACCGGAGGTCACCTCTCCGACGACGGGGACCGGGACGATGGTGCCCAGGGCGGCACCGGCGATCCCGCCGATGGTGCCCCCGATCAGTCCCCCGGCGACCGCACCGGCCGCGGCGGCGGGCGCGCCGACCGCGACCGCACCGGCGGCGCCACCGATCCCGGCACCGGCCAGCGTCGCACCGGAGACCCGATCCGAGCGCCCGGCAGGGATGCCGATCGAGTCCAGCGCGGTCGCCACCTGCGCCTCCACGCCCGCGGAGAAGTCGTTGATCGCCTCGGCGCACGGCTCGTCCAGCCATTCGGGGCGGGCGGTCTCCCACTGCCCGATCCGGATCACGTCGGCGGGGACCTCGACCGGCGCGACCGGCTCCACCGGTTCGGGCAGATGCAGGTCTTCGATGCGGATCGGCTCCACCGGTGCTTCCACCGACGGTGCCGGACGCGTCGGGGCGGCGTTGCGTACTTCGGGCGGCTGGGCGTAGTACACCGGTGGCGCCGGGGCGGGCGCGGGCTCCGGCAGCGGTTCGGGGGACGGCTCTTGCGCAGGAGGCGGTGGTGGCGCGGAGGTTCCGGGTTGAGCGGGGCTGGTGACACCGGGTTGGTCGGCGATCGCGGTGGGTGGCTCGGCGGCTTGCGCAGTCCCCGCAGTCGCGAGAAGAACCGCGACCGGGACCACAGCACTGAGGGTGACGCGCGCTACGCGGGTGGTGCGCGGTGTGTGTCGGGATCGGCGGGCGGCGCGATTGCCAGGCGTGTGCGTCACGTGGCGGTCGGTCGGCGGGCGATGGAGGGGTGAAATCCCGGATGAGGGCATGACGAAATAAGCCTTCCCAGTGAGGGTGAGCAATTCGGGGAGTGCAGTTGCCGCGCGAGGGGGCGGCCGAGGAGTCGGGCGGCCTGCACCCACAGCGGGGATCCGCTGTGGGAGACCGCTTCTCAGGTCACATCTCGGTCAGATGAAGGGCAGGATCAAGCTCAGGGCCTGCGCCGCGACGGTCAGACCGTTCGACAGCAGCGACAGCCCGGCGTTGATATAGCCCAGAATGGCGAAGGGATCCACGTGGCGTTCCTCTCAGCGACTTTCGGATTCTCGGCGGGATCGTTGTCGACCTCGCACTTCCCACCAAACGCCGGGAACCACTGGAAATCCAGAGTTTTCAGGTATGCAGTTTGCGGTACCGCAACTTGCATACATTTGCTATTCACTACCTGATCAGCGAGTTTGCTGGGGAATGTATGCAAGCTGCATAACCTGGATCATTTGCCGGAAACTGTCCACCGCAACGCCGCTCGCCGAGACGATCACTGTCCGTCTCGCAGCCTCGGGGCAACCGATTTGGATGATGTGATCATCTAACCGCTTGCCGGTCGCTACCCAGTCTGGTAGGAACGAAACATCAACTGGGGGGCAACCGTTCACCATAACCTCTGCCCATCCTGCCGTGGAAGACTTTCGAGGAGGGGGATTCCACCCCATGACCCGTGATCCCGAACCACGCCGATCACCCGGCTCCCGACACGCACTACCCCCGCGTGTCCCCACACTCGGCAACACCTGCCGCCGAATCCGCGACGAACGCGGCTACACCCGCGACTTCGCCGCGGCCATGCTCCGAATCAGCCGGAGCTACCTCACCGACATCGAACGAGGCCGCCGAAACCCCAGCCCAGAACTGTTGGAGCTGATCATCGTCGGATACCGGCTCGACTCCGCTCTGGCCCGACACCTGCGCGAACTGCGAGTGGCAGCAGTCGAGCTCGAACCCGTCGCGACACTGGCCAGATCCGTCATCGACAACGACCAGCTCATGGCCCACCTCCACGACCTGAACGAACGAGGCGACCTCGCCGCCTACGTCGACCCGGTGTGGAACGTGTTGGCCTGCAACGACCTGTTCCGCGAGGCGACCCCCGGACTCGAGCTCACCGGGTCGATCCCGGCCTGGTTCTTCAGCGCCGACACCAAACCGATCCTCACCGACCGGCCGTCCGAACTCGCACACGCCACGGCCACGATTCGGGCCATCACCGGGCGCTACCGCAACGCCGAACAGACCCGGGCACTCTTCCGGCACCTGGGGCCCAACACTGAATTCCGGGCCACGTGGAGCGATGACGTCCGCGCCGCCTACGGACGGGACCCCAGCGCAGCTATGCACGCCATCCACCCCGTGACCGGCCAGCCCGTCGCCTACAGCCTGACCATCGCCAACCAGTCCGAGTCCGTCCTGCTGGTGATCCTCTCGCCCAAACCATCTCCCGAATCGACCACGAACCGCGAAAACCACGAATAGAAAACTTTCGACACGCGCTCCGACACACCGACAACATCCCTCCGAGTTCGACCGACCGCCAGGTCTTGTTGATCAGGCTCAGAGTGACCGCACGCCGACACGTTGTCCACCCGGGCTGTCGATGCCCGCCATCGGCAACCTTGGGGCACCGTCGTTTATCTGTTATCCGGTTCCGTGAATCGACGCATGGAACGCGCCGGCCCCACAGCTCTTCACAAAATTGCTACGGAGGATCCGGAACGCACGATGTCCCGACCTTCAACTCACATAATCCACACTTCAAGATCCACACTGAACACAGGATCTGACCATGAGTGAGAAATCCTCTACACCCAAATTCGAGCCGGACCCGCCTCGAACCACCGGCACGCACGAGCAGACCTATCCCGTATCCGTGGGTGCCCGCGCACTAGGGAAATCCGAACGCTGGTACGTCCAACAACTCAAGAGCGGGCGCTTCCCCGGCCACAAAGCCGGCCGCACCTGGTTCCTCACAGCCAGCGATATCGACGCAGCGATCGAAGCCTCCCGCAGCCCGTCGTCGCGTCCCGCTAAACGCCAACCTCCAGCACAGCCAACCGACCGGGCACGGCCCAACCCGCCCAGACCGACCAAACGAACCCGCCACCGCCGATACATCCCACCCCAAGACCGATGATCAGATTCACTGCTCATTTCGAGTGCCGTTAGTGCCCAACCATGCGTAAACGTCGAGGCCGTCACGCCCGCCTTATGCACCGTGGTCGAGCACGACCAGCCGCGTGCAGCCGCGACGTAGTGCCCGATACCATTCTGCGGAAAGTTAATTGGTTTCGACGCTGTCCCAGAACGACGCCCAGTCACAGATCAGCTCATCTGTGATTCGAGACGCCGTTGCCCGTCCGCTCCGAGAAACCGTACAGACACATGATCACTGCGGCTGGCCCGCTGGCCCCGAGATTCGATTGCGGGGATCGCGATCGCCAGCGCCGCGGCCACGGGCGGCGACAGGCGCCCCGCGCAGGATCGACAGGACTGCCCGTCCGCAGGCCCGCGCACCGAGTACACCCCCGATCGGGAGCGCGACCATCAGCATCGCGATCCGGACGGGCACACTGATCGACAGCCACAACCAGCGGTGATCGCACGGCCGCGGCGTGCGAGCGGCGACGACCGTTCGCGCGCGCGTCGCGGCGTCGCGCGTTGCTCGTGTGACCGACCGTGGCATGTTCAAACCCGGCCTGCCGGTGACCAGTGCCGAGATCGCAGGGCCTTGCGGCGGCGGGCTGCGCGTGTCGTCTCGCATCCCGCACAGCAGCGCGACTGCGGCGCTCGCCCGGCGCGATCGTCGGCAGGGGCGAGGCTGTCGGGGCCGATCAGTTGATCGCTGTCGGGTAGTACGCCCAGCCGGGCCGCGAGCCGGGTCACCCTGCCCGCGGCCCGGTACAACTCGGCGATGGCCTCCAGCACCTCGGCCGGGACGGGGCGGTCGAGCACCACCTGCGGTTGCTCGCCCGCCAGCACCGCCAGTGCGCTGCCGGATCTCCAGCCCAGTGCGCGCTCGACCTTCTCCAGCACCGCGCGCCCGAGCAGGCGATCGCCTCGTTCCAGGGTCCCCAGTGTTCGCACGGATACCCCGGCCCCCCTGGCCAGGTCCTCGCGGGTATACATCCCCAGCTCGCGGCGGCGGTCGATCACCTCATGCCCGAGCCGCCTCAGTGCCTCGGGGCGGACGACCGACGCAACGTACTGTACGGCAACGGTTTCCAACTATCCTTCTCTCACGGTGTCCGCCTTGTCGGCACGCCGTCCGCCTGTGGCGGGCCGATCCGGAGCCGAGCGAGCCGGTAGAACCGGTACAGCGGCCGACGCGGCCGGGCGTGATATGGCTGTGCGTGGGCCCGTCGGCCGATCGTGACCGTCGGTACCCGAACGTCCCCGATCTCGATCACGGCCATTCCGGCCCAGGTGGACCGCACGCGCAGGGTGGCGTCGCGGCTTCGTTCGCTGCGGGCTGGGCGCTCGACGTTGTCGGCCAGCACGCTTCGCACCAGGTCCACGCCGATCGCGGCCATTTCCTCGCAGACAAGATCGGTGGCACCCCACACCAACGCGGACCGGCGCAGGAAGTCCCCGCATGCACTCCATCGGGTCCGCGCTCGACGGGATCATAGTTCGCGATTCGTTCGCCAGTACTGGCAAACTCCATCGTTTCTGATCGGCTTCAGACCGAACTTTCCGAACAGCTCGGTGAATTCGCCGTACGGTCGGCGGTGGTGGAACCGTTGGTTCCCGTGCTGCCTCGTCTCGGTGAGATCCTCGGTGATCATCATCCGAGTGTTGGGTAGAAGCCTGCCGAGCGTCTGATCTATGTCGGCGATGTGGTCGAGGGTGTCGATGATCCAGAGCGCGTCCGGCGGGGTCATCGCATGTAGTTCGGTGGGTTCGATGACCGGGATCGATCCGCCGGATCGGTGGTGCATGAATCGGGTTGACGGAGACTGGTAGTCGCATCCGGTGACGGTGAATCCCTTGTGGCGCAGCGCGAGGGCGTCGCTGCCGATCCCGCATCCGACGTCGAGGATGGTCCGGACAGCGTGCTGTTCGAGGGTGGGCAGCGCAGCGGTGACGTAGGGTGGCCGGTTGCCGCTGGCTTCCCAGATCGTCAGGTTGAACAGGTAACTCGTGCTGGTGCGGAAGAAGTCGGCGATCTCGGCGTCGGTGCGGGGGTCGGCGGAATCCCACTCGGCGGCCAGCGCTTTTGAGGAGTCGTGGTGGGTCCGATACTGCGGTCCTAGGAATTGTGCGAGTTGGCTCAGCAGTGGGTGGTGCGCGGCGGCGTCCCACCGGTGCTGGTTCCATCGTTCCCAGCAGCGTTCGCACACGTCCAAATGGGTCCGTACCGCGGTCATTGTCTCGGGAGGCAGGTGTCGATGCAGGTAGTCGTCGAGCAGGTCGGATGTTGCGAGTTCGCATACTCGGGATTCGTGTCCGGATTCTTCGGGCGTGGCCGTGGGG
>NZ_JAFMPL010000171.1:0-9777 GCF_019038455.1 Nocardia noduli | reverse complement strand
GTCGGTGGTGGGTCCGGGCGGTGGTTTTTGTACAGCTCGTGCAACCTGGCTGCGCGCGTCACGTCACGGTCGTGGTTGAGTGCGGTGACCGCGGTCGGCGGTGCGGTGGGCGCGCTAGCGGTCTTGGCCGACGGAGGCTGTGTGACCGGGCTTCGGCTTGTCGACTGGGGTTGGGGTCCAGGTGCCGATCGACGCTGCGGGATGGGTTTACCGCGTTGGGTGGCGGCTTTTTCGAATGCACTGAACTTGTCTGCGGTGAGGTTGCGCAGCATGCCTGCGCGCGCCAACTCGATTTGAGGTACCAGCATGCCTTGGTTGTCGAAGAGCACGATGGTGCCGGTGATGGCCACGCGCCAGCCGTGCAGTTTGGATAGCAGCCGTTTGTTGTTGCGGGTGCGTGCGCCGTAGGCCTCGAACAGTTCGGTCGCGATCTGGTCGTAACCGACGATGGTGAAGTCGCCGTGTTTGTAGTTACCGAGGGTGAGCAGGGCGACATGGCGGCCGCCGCGGCCGATGGTCACGATGCCGAACCGGATAGTTCCGAAGACCGTGACGGTCTGGCCCTGGAGGGCAATCAGTGGGTCGCGCTCGCTGCTCGCGTACACCTCGTCGGCCAGGATCGAGTGGTGGGTTGATGTCGGATAGGTGATCGTCTGTCCGGCCAGCACGGCCGGTACTTGGTCGAAGGAGCCTCGGCAGGCGCTTTGTAGGCGGAGGGCATCCTCGGCGACGTCGGGGATACGGGTCAGGGAAGTGAAAACCTGTGATGTGGTGGGATCGATGAAGTCCGCGACCGTGAAGATCAAGTTTTCGCCGGTGCCGCCGTAGTCTTCCCACAGCGTGGGTTGATTTCGGAGGGCGCGCAGCGACAGGTCGATGACCGCGGCACCGAACACGTCGATGTCCGCATCGAATGTGTTGCCGCGGCCGGGGTGCTGGTAGTTTCGGTGGCCCTGCTCGATGGCCTGCAATTGCCCCATGCTCGGCAGATACATGCCGTCGTAGTCGATCAGACGGATGGACAGGTCCTTGCCGACGATGATATTGCCGTGTTGCAGATCACCGTGCGCGGCCCCGTTGCGACGCAATGTGTCGACGGCGGCGGCGATGCCGATGCGGACAGTGTCTATGGCGGTCGGGTCGGGCCGCGATGCGGCGGCCCAATCCTCGAGCCACACGCCGAGGGTGTCTCCCTCCGCCCACTGCATTCGCACGATCGGGAACCGGTCGCTGCCGACGGTGATGCCCTTTTCCTCGTAGACGACCGGGACCAGGAAGCCGAACTCGGGGTGGGTGGCGAAGAAGTTGCTGATGTGACGGTAGCGGTCGGCTAGATTGCGGTCGCCCTGGCCCTGCTTGTGAAAGCAGCGCACCGCGTATCGGTCGCCGGTGACAGATTCGATCTTGAAGGTGGCGGCGAACCCGCCCGAAGCGACCGATGGCTGCCCCCACGGATTGAGCACGGCGCGCCCATTGCGCAACACCGCGTCGGTGGTGAACGCGACGATCGGGTTTTGCACCGCGCGTTGGTAATCCAGCAGGCTCGGCAGTCTTGCAATCATAGGGTGACCACCTGCACCACTGTGGTGTCGTCGTTGCCGAGTCCGTCGCCGACGCGCGCGTCGACGACCCAGTCATCGAAACGGTCCAGGGCATCGTCCAAGTCGACTGAGAACCCGCAGAGTTGCTGATGCAAAAGGTATTTCGCTAGCGCATCGGTGGCCAGGACGAAGCGGTCCCCGGGTTGGTAGTCACCGTAGGCGTGCCAGATCGCAGCCTGGTGGCGGTGGTCGCCTGCGTGGGTACTGACCAGGTCGGGGGTATTGCTGAACTGGTCGGGTAGGTTCAGCGGCCCGGCGACGAGAAGGGTGGTGTCGCGCCAGTGCATCAGGCAGGTGTCTCCGACCGCGGTGGCTTGGTAGCGCTGTGTGTCCTCGTCGAGGTCGAGGCCGACGAAGGTCGCGGCTCCGCCTTCCTGCAATTTTCTTTCGGCGTACCATGGCAGCCCAAGCTGGGTGACCTCATGGTGCCACTGCGCCCGTAGCTGTGCCAGCACGACCGGATGGAACGGGTCATTCCGTTCGGCGACATAGGAGTAGACGAGGATGTCGGCCCATATCTCCGGTCGTGCGGTCGTCGACGCACCATCGGCGACCGCGAAGCGTCGAGCACCTACTCCAGCGCGATCCTCGTTCTCGTTGATCTCGCGACCATCCTTGGGCACCCATCCGATCCGGGCTGTCATCATCACCGTCTCCTGCGTGGATGCCCTCAGGCGATCCCGGGCCGGTCAATGCCGGAGTCGTCCCGCCGATCGCCAGCGGGATCGAGGAGGTCCTGCGGAGCGGTCGGGGTGGCGGCGACGGTACCCATGTTGAGGAAGTCCAGTACCTCGGCCGCAGCGGCATTGAACAGGAAGCCACGCGATTCGGGCTGTACCGAGTAACCGCACGATGCCGCGGCGTCCAGCATTGCCGGTGGCAGTATGCTGGACATATCGAACAACATGCGTGCGTAGGAATCAGTCAGTCCAGCAGCAGAAGTCGGGAAGATCACTGGCAAGGCGGCGATGGCCGACAGATGCAGGTTGAACACCAGGGCCTGACCGTCGTCGGTGCGCAATTCGCGGATACGTGCGGCCACCGGGCTGGGATCGCCGTCGGTGGACGCGCCGTCGGTGACGTTGATGATCAACGGCGGGTAGCTCTTCGGATGCGCTGCGCACCATGTCTCGATCACGGGTTCGGCCTGGGTGAACGCGGCCGCCATCGGGGTGCCGCCGTCGGCGACCGGATCGACCCAGATCGGTGCGGTCTGCTCGATTTCGATCACCCCGCCCGCGCCGTCGGGAGCGCGTCGGCGCACCGTGTCGACGCGGCGGGGATTGGTGGCGACATCATCGATGGGCAGTATCGGTCGGTTCGGGTCGGCCCCGTGCAGGATGGGGCCGGTTGTGGCTCCGTACCCGAAGACACCGATCTCAAGATAGTTGTAGACTTTCTCCCCGCCCTTGTTGCACATCAGAACGGCATTGCCGATCGCGTTGTTGACTGCGGCAGCCAGCGCTTCGGACTTGGAACCGACGCCCTGGCCCCAGGGCTCGAGCATCGAGTACGACTGGTCGACCAGCAGCATCAACAACGCGGGCTGCTTGCGATTGATCTCGGCGGAGTACATACGATCGCTTTCTCTTGGTGGTAGCGTCCCGGTTCCGCAGGCGCGGCGCCGGGGATCGGTCTCACTGTAGAGAAGGGTACCGACAGCCGCTGTCGGTGAATTGGTGTACGCAGCATAGTTTTTCGTTTATGTGCTGGATCAGGCGGTATGAGAGTGGCTTGTATGGCGGGAGTATCGGGTCAGCTCATGTGATCGTGCGCAGCAGCGAAAGCCGTGCGCGGTAGGCCGCCACTGTTGGCGAAGACACGCGCGCCTGCTGCTGATGTGACTCCTGTGCTTCGCCACACTGCGAAATGGCGGCGTGACGCCAAGGGCGCTCGCCTGTAGTGGAACACTTGAGTAATGGACTGATCGGCTCGATCCGCCCTCGTTTCACGTGATCGATCCGCCGAGTCGGGTGATCGTCGCCTTCGGTCAGCTCATCATGGCTCCGAAGGATTTCAAAGTGCCTCGCTACGGATGTGCACTGGAGGCTGATCCCTGACCGGGCCAACTGCCACTCGATTGGGGTCGTCGCCACGCCCCGAGGCGCGAACATGCCGAGCGCCGTCAATATGCGGCATCGCGGCGTAGGCACCCGCCGCGACCAGCGATGTCAGCGATTGATGCGACAGCGGCGAGTTCACGCCGTACGTTCAAGGTGCAGGAGTTCTTGGAAGGGGATCCGAAGATGCGTGTTGATGTCGAGTTCTCAAGTGGGGCAACGATACTTCGGGGGTGGCTGTACCGACCGGAGGATGTGTAGGAGCCGGTGCCTCTGGTGGTGATGACCCATGGCTTCGCTGGGGTCAAGGAGTGGGTGGCCCGTTCGCGGAAGTATTCAGTGAGGCCGGTCTGGCATGTCTGGTCTACGACCATCCCGGATTCGGCACCTCGGAAGGGGAACTGCGGTTCGAGGTCGACCCGCCCGCGCAGATCGAGGGCTACCGAGACGCGATCACCTTCGCGCAATCCCTGGATGGAATCGATCCGGCTCGTATCGGTGTCTGGGGTACGAGCTTTTCCGGTGGTCATGTCTTGGTGGTAGCGGCGACCGATCGGCGGGTACGTGCGGTGGTCTCGCAGGTGCCGACCACCAACGGGTGGGCCAACTTCCGCAGCTTGGTCCCCAGCGTCGTCCATCCCTTGATGCACGCGGCCATCGCCGCCGATCGGCAGGCGCGCGCGGCCAGGAAACCGGCGTTGACGATCAAAGCGGCATCGGATGATCCGACCGACATGGTCGCCATGCCCGGCCTCGAGGCGTACCAGTGGTTGATGGCCAACGGGCCACAGGTGCCGACCTGGCGCAACGAGGTCACCGTGTCCAGTATCGACAAATTCCAAAGCTATGCCCCGGAATCGTTTGTGCGCCGGATCTCTCCGACGCCACTATACATCCGCTAACCACACAGATCGACCTGCGGAAATGAACAGCCGTTAACTGGATAGACCCGTTCGTGACTCACCACCGTGCTGTGGGCAGGTGACTGCGTTCGATGCGCCGCTTTTCGCCGACCATCCCCGTCGAATGAGTAGTTTCTCCACCGCGGCCGGAAGTTGCCCCTTCGAGTCCCGAGCCGTCCGCGCGAGGCGGCCGCCCAGGATCGGGCCGGTGTCGCAGGACGGATCCGCGCATTCCACTGCGAATCGGTCTTCGGGCTGACAAACGGCGCAGTGTCTGGTCGCGACCAGACCCCCGGCATTGTTCGACGCTGTATCCAGCTCCAGCCAGCGGAATTCCACATCAGCGGCGAGCTGGATCGGACCATACATACTACTTGGCTTCGTCCCGCACGTGGGGCAGCAAGGGGCCGGAGCCCCGTGCCTCACACCGGGAGATTTCGCACCTACGGGCTTAAATGATCCCGGATCGTTCCGGGCACGCTTGACCGATACTTCTGCGGCGACTGGGAGAATCAGCTGCTTTCCGAATGTGAGTCGCGCTCGCGGTCCCAGGGCGGCGATCCACTCTCGCGCCACACGATGGGGTACGTCGTAGTGGCGGGCAACTTTCGTGATGCTTCCGAGTCTCCAATAGTTGACCCCGAAGTCCGATGGCATGCTCGCGCCGCCGGGGTGGTCGCGCTCTTTCTCCTGGCGCGCCGTGGTCGGTTCCGGCTGGTGTGTGTCCGGACTGCTGGTGTGGGTAGCCGCGACGGCATCGGGCTCAACGGGTTCGGCCGAGGTGACCGCTGCCGTGTGGGGTTCAACATGTGGGATGGTGTGGGCCGGAATCGCCGGGGGTGTGTCCGTACGGATCGTCTCGCCGACAGCACTTGCTGCGAGGGGCACAGCGGGCGTCACTCCTGTCAGTACCTGCACCGTGTGGATGATCAGCTGGAAGTCGACGTGTGCCAGCTCGTCAGGGATCTCGTAATCACCGGTCGTGGCCTGTACTTCAGCCAGCGACAGAACTCCGCCGTCGATCTCCACCCTGGCTCTGGCGATGGTGTCTCCCGATCCCGTCGCAATGGCGATAGTGAACGTTTCGGTCATGCGTGACTTTCTATCGCCGCCCGATTGGACGCGTTTGCTTGGAGGGCCATGGGGGCGAGAGTTGCCTTTGGTCCTGGAGTGCTTTGATCCAGCTCTTCGCCACACGATGGGGTACGTCGTAGTGGCGGGCAACTTTCGTGATGCTTCCGAGTCTCCAATAGTTGACCCCGAAGTCCGATGGCATGCTCGCGCCGCCGGGGTGGTCGCGCTCTTTCTCCTGGCGCGCCGTGGTCGGTTCCGGCTGGTGTGTGTCCGGACTGCTGGTGTGGGTAGCCGCGACGGCATCGGGCTCAACGGGTTCGGCCGAGGTGACCGCTGCCGTGTGGGGTTCAACATGTGGGATGGTGTGGGCCGGAATCGCCGGGGGTGTGTCCGTACGGATCGTCTCGCCGACAGCACTTGCTGCGAGGGGCACAGCGGGCGTCACTCCTGTCAGTACCTGCACCGTGTGGATGATCAGCTGGAAGTCGACGTGTGCCAGCTCGTCAGGGATCTCGTAATCACCGGTCGTGGCCTGTACTTCAGCCAGCGACAGAACTCCGCCGTCGATCTCCACCCTGGCTCTGGCGATGGTGTCTCCCGATCCCGTCGCAATGGCGATAGTGAACGTCTCATTCATGATGTGCTCCGTCACAGGAAGGTTCAGTCTCCAGCGGGAGTCGTCTCTGATTGCTGTTGCAACTTGCGAAGCCGCCCCATCCAGCCCTGCGCGCTGTGTCGGGGAACGCCGTAGTGTTTCGCAACGGCGGTGACTGTGCCCAGCTGTTCGTACAACTCGCTGAGTTCGTCCGCATCCGGCATCTTCCTGTACGACCGGGATGCCTGCTCGGACGCGAGCTCAGTCTCCGGAACCGGCGTCGGGATTCTCTGCTCCTCGAGAGTGGTGGTGTCGTGAGTCGGAGGACTGAAGAAGGCGGGATCGGCATGGTCGCCACGTGGTGTCTTTCTCAAGAAGTGGGCGCTCAGGGCGGCCACGATGGCTTCCATATCGAAGCTGCGTACGTCGTCTCCTCGAATTCCGGCCGGACCAGAAGCGGTGATGGCGATACGAGTGACGGTGGGGTGTGCCGACGATGCGTTCACATCTATGGTCAGACAGGGGAGTTGCGAGGACGGCGCCCCGTCGAATGCTTCGCTCGGCGTGATGGCGAGAGTGTAGTCGACCAACTTGTGTGTCTTCCTAATGGTATGTGTCGATTGTGTCGTATGGAGAATGTATCAGCGCGAACCGACATCGACAGTCCGACGAAGTCTGTTCCGGAGACGCGGTCGCCGACGTCCAGAAAATGGAGGCCGAGCAGCCGCAGCTCGCCGCAGAGATGGAGGCGAAATTCAAGGAGGGCACACGAATTGAATACTCGACGACCGAGGAGTCTTCAGTGCCTGTGCTCACGCAGACAGGCTTCGACATCGAAGACCGTCGACAGCAGATGGTGCGAAATGCCAGCGAGCGCAGCTGGAAGCGTCTGGTCCTGCCGCCGGCTCGGGCAAGCGATTCACCACTAGGGTCTGTGCCGAAGTCGGGTGAGGTGGGGTGTTCGATCCTGGCCTCACCCGTGTCGTAGCCATTGGTTGATGGCGGCGATATGGATGGTGGCCAGGTATCGGACGGCGAGTTTGTCATATCGAGTGGCGACGGCTCGATGTTGTTTGATCTGGTTGATGCCGCGCTCGACGACGTTGCGGTCTCGGTAGCGGACCGGATCGAACGCTGGTGGTCGGCCACCGGCGCTGCCACGGTTGCGGCGGTGACGGGCCTGGTCGGAAGGGACCGCGATCGTGGCCGCGATTCCGTGGCGGCGCAGCCAGTCCCGGTTGCCACGGCTGGAATAGGCTTTGTCGGCCAGTACCCGATCCGGACGCTTGCGTGCTCGGCCCCTGCCGGTCCTGGCGACCTCGATTGCGTCCAGAACCGCCACGAACTGTGGACTGTCACCGGCCTGACCGGCAGTGATCAGCATCGCCAGTACCCGACAGTCCTGGTCACACGCCAGATGCAGTTTGGTGGTCCAACCACCCCGCGATCGGCCCAACCCGTGATCGGCCGGCTCGGGCACACCACAACCGCCGGGCGGTTCGGCCTGACGCCCACTCTCACGGCGGGCGCCGGCGGCATGGGGATGGGCTCGCATGATCGTCGAGTCCACGCTCACCTGCCACCGGATCAGACCCGCCGCGTCAGCGAAGACCTGCAACAACTTCACGATCACCAGCCACACTCCACCGCGCTGCCAGCGGCGGAACAACCCGTACACCGCCGACCACGACCCGTACTGCGGTGGGACATCTCGCCACGGGCACCCCACCCGAGTCCGCCACCGGATCCCATCGATGAGTTGACGTTTCGTCCACCGGGGCGGGCGTCCCCGCTTCCTGTTGCGGGGCAGCAACGGCGCCAACCGCGCCCATTGGGCATCGGTCAGGTCCGCTCGCCCCGCGACCGCTACGCTGGCCAACGAGGTCTCCGTCTGTATTCAGGTTGCTTGGTCGCTACCCGACATACCGGAGACCTCACCCATATGCCAAACCGGCAACATCTTCCACGAACACGCAATTCCGACCACGCCACACACCGGCGTCAGCCCAACCCGAACTTCGGCACAGAACCTAGTTCCGAAAAGTTTCAGTCGTCCACAGACGTGCTCGGCTATCGCTGGTGACGGTACCGAGCATTCCCGTCCGCGCTATTGGTTGCCGGTTCGTCGTCGTCGCCATCAGTTTCTCCGCCTCTGACGAAGCCAGATACCTCTCCGGAGCCATAACTCCCGTCGCTGGCGGCCTGGGCAATGGGCCCACTGGCTCCGTCGCTGCGGTTCAGTTGAGTGTCCTACACACCAACAGGCGGTGCTGTGCAGTCTCTACGGGCGGTCATCGATCTCGCGGTCGGGAAGTGATCCGATCGCAAGCCGATGACCGCCCGTACATTCCCTGCCTGCGCGCAGCGCGCTACCAGCGTCGTCTCGATCAGTTCGACGAGCCCGTAATCACCACCTTCAGACGTCCCGGGTTCGCCTGTTAGAGCCCCAGGTCGGCGTCGAACGCAGCTTCCTCGAGCCGTTGCTTGATGGTGGTGATGAAGCGGCCCGCGTCAGTGGCCTCGAGCAGCTGGCGGTCGTAGGTCAGCGGCAGGTAGGTCATGGAGCGGATGCCGATGTTCTCGTTGCCGTTGTCGGTGATCACCACAGGCTGTTTGACGATCGCGCCGGTGCCGAGCATCGCCGCCTGCGGTGCCTGCAGGATAGGGGTATCGAACAATGCGCCTTGGCTGCCGATGTTGGTAATCGTGAACGTACTGCCGGTCATCTCGTCGGGTTTGAGGCCGCCGGTGCGGGCCCGGTGGGCGATGTCGGCGATGGCCCGGGCCAACCCCGCCAGCGACAGGTCGTCGGCATGGTGGATGACCGGCGACAGGAGGCCCTGCTCGGAATCCACCGCGATGCCGAGATGCACGGCCGAGTGGTAGGTGATCTCCTCGGTGTCGGGGTGGTACCAGGCGTTGATGCTCGGGTGCACGCTCAGCGCCTCGATCGCGGCTTTGGCGAAGAACGGCAGGAAGGTCAGGTTGACTCCCTCGCGCGCGGTGAACGCCGCTTTGGCCCGTGCTCGCAGGGCCACGATCTTGGTGAGGTCGGCCTCGTGTACCTGGGTCGACTGCGCTGTGCTCTGCAGCGATCCCAGCGTCTTGGTTGCGATGATCTGACGGATGCGGCTGGCCTTCTGCGTGCTGCCAGGCAGGCGCCGCTGTTCTGATCGCCCGCCCGTGGATGCGATGGGGGGCTTCGGTATTGCGGTGGGTGCGGCCGCGATGGTTGGCGTTGGCGGGATAGCGGGTGTGGTCGGGGCCTGCTGGGCCTCGGCGGCGGCGAGCACGTCCTGTTTGCGGATGCGGCCGCCGACTCCCGATCCGGTGAGGGTGGACAGGTTGAGGTTGTTCTCGGCCGCCAGTTTGCGGACCAGCGGGACCACGAAGGGGAATTCGCCGTCGCCGGAAGGTGCCGGGGCCGGGGTAGCAGCCGGAACCGGTGTAGGAGCCGAGGATGCCAGGGCCGCGGGCCGCGCGGCTGGCGCAGGAGCAGGCGCTTGAGTGGGAGCGGGTGGCTGGGCTGGAGCGGGGGCCGGGGG
>NZ_JAFMPL010000170.1:0-9902 GCF_019038455.1 Nocardia noduli | reverse complement strand
GTGCGGGCGGTTCGCGCCTACACCAACGCCCAGGGACTGCCCGATCCCGACGTCTTCCACATGAACGAGGGGCACGCGGGGTTCCTCGGCGTCGAACGGATCCGCGAATACGTCGCGGGCGGACTCGATTTCGACACCGCGCTGGCCGCCGTGCGCGCGGGCACCGTCTTCACCACCCATACCCCGGTGCCCGCGGGCATCGACCGATTCCCGATGCCGCTGGTTCGCCGCTACTTCGGCGGGGCGCACGGCGAATCGGAATCCGCGCTGCTGCCGGGGCTTTCGGTGGACCGGATCGTGTCGCTCGGGCGCGAGACCGATCCCGAATTCTTCAACATGGCGCATATGGGTCTGCGACTCGCCCAGCGTGCCAACGGTGTGTCGAAACTGCACGGCGAAGTCAGCCGTTCGATGTTCTCCGCGCTGTGGCCCGGATTCGACGCGTCCGAGGTGCCGATCGGATCGGTCACCAACGGCGTACACGCCCCCACCTGGGCGGCGCGCGAATGGCTCGACAAGGCGCGTGAGCATATCGGCGCGGAACTGGTGGAGGAGGCGCGCGGCTGGGAGCGGCTGCGTGACGCGCCGTTGGGCGAACTCTGGTCGACCCGGAACACCCTGCGCGCCACCCTGATCGACGAAGTGCGTCGTCGGGTGCGGGCCTCCTGGCTCGAACGCGGCGCCGCCGAGGCCGAATTGGGCTGGGTCGAGCAGGTTTTCGATCCGAACGTGCTGACCATCGGATTCGCGCGCCGGGTGCCGACCTACAAGCGCCTGACGCTGATGCTGCGCGATCCGCGGCGGCTGCGGTCGCTGCTCCTCGATCCGGATCGACCGATGCAGCTGGTGGTGGCCGGTAAGAGTCATCCGGCCGACGACGGAGGCAAATCGCTGATCCAGCAGGTGGTGCGGTTCGCCGACGACCCGGAGTTGCGTCACCGCATCGTCTTCCTGCCCGATTACGACATGTCGATGGCCCGCTACCTCTACTGGGGATGCGATGTGTGGCTGAACAATCCGCTGCGCCCGCTCGAGGCCTGCGGTACCTCCGGCATGAAATCGGCACTCAACGGCGGACTCAATCTCTCCATCCGGGACGGCTGGTGGGACGAGATGTACGACGGGGAGAACGGCTGGGCGATCCCGACCGCGGACGGCGTGTCCGACGAACATCGCCGTGACGATCTGGAGGCGGCGGCGCTCTACGAACTGCTCGAGCGCACCGTCGCACCCCGTTTCTACGATCGCGACGAGCAGGGCATGCCGGTGCGTTGGGTCGAGATGGTCCGCCACACCTTGCAGACCCTCGGCCCGCAGGTGCTCGCCTCCCGCATGGTTCGCGACTACGCCGTGCAGTACTACGCGCAGGCGGCCGCCGCTTATCGCGCGGCCACCGATGACGAATTCGCGGGCGCGCGCACCGTTTCCGACTATCGGCGGCGGGTCGAAGCCGCGTGGCCCTCGGTCAAGGTGGTCAACGTCGACAGTGCGGGTCTGCCCGACACCCCCGTCATCGGGGCCGAGCTGTCGTTGACCGCGCGGATAGATCTCGGTGGTCTCTCGGTCTCCGATGTCGCGGTGCAGGCCGTCCTCGGTCGCGTTTCCACGGCCGACGATCTGTCCGACACCACCGTGGTCGCGATGTCGCACGTCGGTTCGGATTCCGGGCTGGAACTGTTCTCGGTGCGGACGCCCGTTCCGCTGTCGGGTGCGGTCGGCTACACGGTCCGGGTGCTGCCGCACGACGAGTTGCTCGCCTCGGACGCCGAACTGGGTCTGGTGGCGGCGCCGAACGCCTGATCCGGACGCGACGCCGGACGGATCACCGTCCGGCGAATCGTCGGCTACCGTGAGAGATCATGGCCACCGATGTGCTGACCCGTGCTCGCGGTCGCGTCGACGCGTACTTCGGCGTCAGCGAGAACGGTTCCACCATGCGGCGCGAGCTGATGGCGGGAACGGTGACGTTCCTCGCCATGTCGTACGTGCTCGCGGTGAACCCCGCGGTACTCGGCGATCAGGGCGCGCTCGGCGACAAGGGCATCCCCATCCAGGCGGTGTTCACGGCCACCGCGGTCGCCGCGGTCTTCGGCACACTCGTGATGGGGCTGTGGGCCCGCTATCCGATCGCGCTCGCGCCGGGAATGGGACTCAACGCCTTCTTCGCGTACTCGGTGGTGCTGGAGATGGGTATTCCGTGGCAGGTCGCGCTGTCGGGGACCTTCATCTCCGGCGTCGTGTTCTTCGTGCTCGCGGTCACCAAGGTCCGCGAGCGCATCCTGAACGCGATACCGATGCCGATGAAATTCGCGGTCGGCGCGGGCATCGGCATGTTCGTCGCCTTCCTCGGATTGAAGAACGCGGGCATCGTGGTCAACAGCGACGCCACCCTGGTCACCCTCGGTGATTTCACCGCGGGCACGACCTTGCTCGCCCTGTTCGGCCTGCTGGTCACCGTCGTCTTCCTGGTCATCGGTTGGCACGGAGCGGTGCTCTACGGCATCGTCCTGACGGCCGGACTCGGCATCGTCACCGGTCTGGTCGACCTGCCCGACGGGATCGCCGCCATGCCGAAGGGCCTCGACCAGACCTTCGGCCAGGCCATCGTGCACCTGCCCGACGCCTTCACCGCTCAGATGGCAGTCGTCATCCTGACCATGCTCTTCGTCGACTTCTTCGACTGCGGCGGCACCCTGATCGGCGTCGCCAACCAGGCGGGCCTGCTCGACGAGGACGGCAAACTGCCGCGCGCGGCCAGCGCGTTCGCCGCGGATTCGGTGGGCACCATGGCGGGCGCCGTCATCGGCACGTCGACCACCACCGCGTATGTGGAATCGACCGCGGGCGTCTCCGCGGGCGGCCGGACCGGATTGACGGCGATCTCCACGGCCGGATGGTTCCTCGTCGCGATGTTCTGCTACCCGGTGTTCGCGGTCGTGGCGGGTTCGCCGGAAATCACCGCGCCCGCGTTGATCGTGGTCGGCGTCCTGATGTCGCGGGCGCTCGGCGAGATCGATTGGAACCAGCTCGAGTATTCGATACCCGCCTTCATCACCGTCGTGATGATGCCGCTCACCTATTCGATCGCCAACGGCCTGGCCATGGGCATGCTGTTCTATCCCGTCGTGATGGTCGCGAAGGGACGGATCAGAGACGTGCATCCCGCGATGTGGGTGCTGACGGTGGTATTCCTCGGCTACTTCTTCTTCCTGGCCGAATAGGGATTCCGGTCACCCGGCCGGACCCGCTCGAGCCGGGGGAATCGAGGTCAGCTCCCGCCGGGAGCGTGTAGCACCAGCAGTGACGTCGCGCCGTGATGGAACTCGTATTCGGTGGCGCGCAGACTCGTTTCTATCCCCTTGTCGTGCAGTTCTTTTCGAAGATGAATCAACAGCTCGTCCTGTGGCCGACCGAGGTTGTCGACCAGCGGGTAGAGCCGGGTCTCGCCGCTCGCGACCCGTGACAACTCGAGCAGCGCCGCCAAGTGGAATTCGGCGTCGAGGCGATCGGTGTAGCTGAACAGCAGATGCGAACTGAGGACGAGGTCGAAACTGTTGTCGGCGAAAGGCAGTGAGGGCAGGCTCGCGGCGATGTAGCGGTGCGGGTTGGTGGTGATGTCGGTCCCGAATCCGGCCGCGGCGGCGGCGCGCATCGCGTGATGCCGGTCGGGTGAGCCGTACCAGTCCCACTGGTAGCCGTCGCGATGTGCGCGCGCCCACGCGCTCGCGCGATCGGTCTCGGCGAGTGCCAGTGCGCGCAGCTCGGCGGGCGGGCGGGCGTAGATCGGATCCGCGGCGGTGACATATGCGCCGAGTTCGCTCGCCTCGGTCGTGAAACTCGCCGCTCCGCCGGGGCAGTCGAGAATCCTGCGTTCACGCAGTTCGGTGTCGGTGAGCGCGAAGATTGCCCGGTATTCATCCAAAGATCTTGCGCTGATCAGGAATTCGCCGAGCACATCGGCGTCGGGTTGAGGCTCCATCCGGTCACGTTCTCACGTGCGGCCCGAGTGCGAAAGGGAATATGCGATAGCGATCCCCGCGCCGCGTGCAGGGCGTGGCGCGGGGATGGCCGACATCTCCGACGCGGGCCCTGCGGGTCGCGCCGGAGCATCGGGGTCGAATCTACTTCTGCGCGGAAGCGAACGGGGGGAGGGCGCGCGGTGTGTCGGCCGGGATTCAGTTCGCCGTCAAGCGCTGTAGCGCTTTGACGACCACCTCGGGGTTCGAGGTCTCCCAATAGGGCGGCAGCGATGCGCGCAGATACCCGCCGTATCGTGCTGTCGCCAAACGGGAATCGAGGATGGCGACCACACCGCGATCATCGACGCTGCGCAACAGGCGTCCGGTGCCCTGTGCGAGCAGCAGGGCCGCGTGATTCGCCGCGACGGCCATGAATCCGTTCCCGCCACGCGATTCGACAGCGCGCTGGCGTGCGGTCAGCAGCGGATCGTCGGGCCGGGGGAACGGAATACGGTCGAGGATCACCAGACTCAGCGACGGCCCGGGGACGTCGACGCCCTGCCACAGCGACAGCGTGCCGAACAACGAGGTCTCCGGATCGTCGGCGAATTTGCGCACCAGTGCCCCGGTCGAATCGTCACCCTGACACAGAATGGGGGTGTCGATCCGCTCGCGCAGCGCCTCGGTGGCGGCCTTGGCGGCGCGCATCGAGGAGAACAGCCCGAGGGTGCGTCCGCCCGCCGCGGTGATGAGTCGCTCGATCTCGTCGAGGTAGGCGGGGGCGAGGCCGTCGCGGCCGGGCGCGGGCAGGTGTTTTGCCACGTAGAGGATTCCGGATTTGGCGTGGTCGAACGGCGAGCCGACGTCGAGGGAACTCCAGCGCACCGTGTCGGCGTCCGATGGCGCCTCGGCGCCGTTCGCGGCACCGGTGTCCGAGCGTGCCGAGGAGCGCGCGGGCAGGCCCCAGGTGATCGCGAGTCCGTCGAAGTTGCCGCCGATCTGGAGGGTGGCCGAGGTCAGCACCACCGTCGCGGTGCCGAACAATCGGGCACGCAACAGTCCGCCGACCGAAAGCGGGGCCATCCGCAGCGTTTTCCGCGCCACGCCACGGATATCGTCGGCGGCCAGCCAGATCACGTCGCGGCGCGCGGCCGGATCGGGTTCGTCGAAGGCGGTGAGCGCCCGCACCGCGCTGTCGTGCACTTCATCGATCGCGGCCAGGGCCTGGGTGCGGGCGGCGGCGGCGTCCTGATCGCCCTGCGCGCCGGTGCTGCCCGGCGGGTTCAGCGCCGTGCGGGCGTTCCACGCGGCGTCGCGAACCAGCGCGAGCGCCGGGGCGACGCCGTCGGGCATGGTGTCCCACCGGGCGCCGGGAAGTTCGTCGAGGATTTCGTGCCAGGCCTCGGCCGCGCCCTCCAGACGATCGACTTCGCGTTCGTCGATGAGTTTGGTGCAGCGACGGGCGGCCGCGCTGATGGCGGCGGGCGCCAACTCGGCGGTGGCAACGCCGGTGACACGATCCACGAGTTCGTGTGCCTCGTCGATGACGACGACATCGTGTTCGGGCAGGATCTGGATTCCGCTGATGGCGTCGATCGCGAGCAGGGCGTGATTGGTGACCACGATGTCGGACTGTGCGGATTCGGCGCGCGCGCGTTCGGCGAAGCAGTCCTGACCGAACGAGCAACGCGATTTGCCGAGGCATTCGCGCGAGGACACGCTGACCTGCCGCCAGGCCCGATCGGTGACACCGGGGGCGAGTTCGTCGCGGTCGCCGGTCTCGGTGTCGGAAGCCCATTCGTTGAGCCGCTGCACTTCGCGGCCGAGCCGGGAGATGGCGAAGGCGTCGAAGAGTTCGGCCTCGGCGGGCTCCTCCGGCAGCACGCTGTTGATCTTGTTCAAGCAGAGATAGTTGTTGCGGCCCTTGAGGATCGCGAATTTCGCCTGCCTGCCGAGTTTGCCGCTCAGCGCGTCGGCGAGCCGGGGCAGGTCGCGGTCGACCAACTGCCGTTGCAGGGCGATCGTCGCCGTCGACACGATGACGGTGCGTCCGGTGCGGACCGCGTGCCGCAGACTCGGCACGAGATAGGCGAGGGATTTACCGGTGCCCGTCCCCGCCTGCACCGCGAGGTGTTCCTTGGTATCGATGGCGTGGTCGACCGCCGTCGCCATCGTCACCTGCCCGTCGCGTTCCTTACCTCCGAGCGCCTGCACGGCGGTGGACAACAGCTCCGGGACGGGCGGCAGTTCGGGCACGCGAGCAGCCTACTGCGCGGCACCGACACTGTCGGCGGACCGGCCCCGCCACCCTCGCGAACGGTCGCGCTATCCGATCGTGCCGGACAGGACGATCCCGGCGGCGCGGAGCCGGTCGAGCGCGTCGGCGGTGGTCGCGGGGGAGACGCCCGCGGTGAGATCGAGCAGCACCCTGGTGTCGAACCCCGCCGCGTTCGCGTCCAACGCGGTGGCGCGGACACAGTGATCGGTGGCGATCCCGACGACGTCGACCTCGCCGATATCCCTGGCGCGCAACCAGTCCGCGAGAGTCGCGCCGTCGGCGGCCGCGCCCTCGAAACCCGAATAGGCGGCGGAATATTCGCCCTTGGAGAAGATCTCCTCGATCGGCGAGGTGTCCAGATTCGGATGGAATTCCACGCCGGGCGTGCCGACGCGACAGTGCGGCGGCCACGAATCGACGTAGTCGGGCCGCTCGGAGAAATGCGCGCCGGGATCGATGTGGTAATCGCGGGTCGCGACGACGGCGGCGTAGTTCGCGCCGGTCAGATAGTGGCTGATGCGTTCGGCGACCGCGCTGCCGCCATCGACGGCGAGCGAGCCGCCCTCGCAGAAGTCGTTCTGCACATCGACGATGATCAACGCCCGATTCATGACGCATTACCTTTCGCCCGGTGTAAACGAAGACTACGCCGCGAGGCTATTACCTTGTGCCGCCGTTCACTCGGTGGGCGAGGCATAGGAGGCTTCATGAACAAGAACACCGTGCGGATCATGATCGCTCTCGTGATCGGTTGTGGCGCGTACACCGCGTTCGGGTGGCTGCTCGGGGTGCGTCCGGACAGCGTCATGGATTGGATTCTGTCCGCGGCGAAGGGCTTTCTGTTCGTCGGCGTCGCCGTCTACGTGGTGATGCTGGCGGGCAAACGGAAGCAGCGAGCCCGTGCGGCGAGCGAGTCGGATCGGGCCACTCCGTGACCACGGCGAGAATCGGGGCGGGCTTCGCGGCGTACTGGGCGGTGTTCGCCGCGTTGTCGTTGTCGCTCGCGAATTTCGGTTGGGTGGTCACGATGGTCGGACTGGGCGCCATCGCCCTGGTCGGCGGCGCGGCGGCGCAGTGGTGGTGTGGTCTGCTCAGCCCACGAACGTCGTCGGGACGGCGGGCTCGCCCGCGGACAGTTTCAGCCCCTCCCACGGCAGGCTGACCAGCCCGCGCGCGACCAGATCGCGGCTGTCGGTCAGCGTCGGCAGGTTGTCGAGCACCTCGCCCGCGCGGACCAGCGGAACCTGGAGTTCGCGGACGTCCGACCCGCCGGGGTCGGGTTTCGGGCCCCCCGCGGGATAGATGATCTCCTCGATGATCGTCCCGGTCGAGCGCGCGAGCCGCACGGCCTTCTTGGTACCCCCGCGCGACTCCTTGTGACTGCTGCGCTTGGCGACCGGAACACCGTCGACCTCGACGAGTTTGTAGACCATGCCCGCGGTCGGCGCACCGGACCCGACGACCAGCGAGGTTCCGACGCCGTACACGTCGACCGGTTCGGCGCGCAGCGCGGCGATCGCGTATTCGTCGAGATCGCCGGAGACCACGATGCGGGTCGACTTCGCGCCGAGCGCGTCGAGTTGATCCCTGACCTGCCGGGCCAGCACACCGAGATCACCCGAGTCGATACGCACGCCGCCGAGTTCCGGACCGGCCACCTCGACGGCGGTCGCGACGCCACGGGTGATGTCGAAGGTGTCGACCAGCAGTGTCGTCCCGACGCCGAGCGCCGCGACCTGGCTGCGGAACGCCTCGGCCTCGTGCGCTCCGTCCGCGCCGCTGTGGAGCAGCGTGAAGGCGTGCGCGCTGGTGCCCGCTCCCGGGATCCCGAAACTGCGTACCGCTTCCAGATTGGAGGTGGCGTCGAATCCGGCCAGATAGGCGGCCCGCGAACTCGACGGCGCGGCCAGTTCGTGGGTGCGCCGCGATCCCATCTCGATGGTCCGCCTGCCCGCGGCCACGCTGACCATTCTCGCCGCCGCCGAGGCGATGGCGCTGTCGTGATTGAGTACGGACAGGGCGAGGGTTTCGAGGAGGACGCATTCGGCGAAGCTGCCGCGCACCGACAGGATCGGCGAGCCGGGGAAATACAGTTCGCCTTCCCGGTAGCCGTCGATATCGCCGGTGAAGCGGTAGTCGCGCAGCCAGTCGACGGTGCGTCGATCGAGGAACGGGGCGACCACCTCGAGTTCCCGCTCGCCGAAACGAAACTGCGGCAGGGCGTCGAGCAGTCGGCCCGTCCCCGCGACGACGCCGTAGCGACGGCCGTTGGGCAACCGCCTGGCGAACACCTCGAAGGTGCAGCGGCGGTGCGCCGACCCGTCGGCGAGGGCGGCGGCCAACATGGTCAATTCGTACTGATCGGTCAGCAACGCGGTGCTGGCGAGGTCGTCGCGGATCTCCACCCGAGCAACTGTAGACAGCCGACACCCGGTGCGGGGAGCGACGCGGAAGTGGTGCCGCTACCGGTTCGCTGACCCGTGCGGAGGTGGCGGGACGGGTGTTGTGGATCGGGGGGTGAGTCGTACCCTGGACATCATGGGCTTGTGCGAAACAGAAGCAACGCTGTCGGCGGCACAGGCGACTCCGGAGACGGTGGAACACACCGAGATCCTGGAGGCGGAAGACCGTCCGTGGGTGACGGTGGTCTGGGACGACCCCGTCAACCTGATGCATTACGTCACCTACATCTTTCAGAAGCTCTTCGGCTACACCAAGGCGAAGGCGACCGAATTGATGCTGCAGGTACACAACGAGGGCAAGGCCGTCGTGTCGTCGGGGTCGCGCGACAAGATGGAGCAGGACGTACGCAGGCTCCACGCGGCGGGCCTGTGGGCCACCATGCAGCGGGACGACTGAGCGTAAGGACTACCCTCGACGGCGTGCCGAACTGGAGCGTGCGCCGTGCGTAAGTGGAGCAGGAAGAACTCACTGGGCGGCCTCAAGTTGCGATCCGAGATGGACGCGCGTGAGGCCGGTGTACTGCGGTCGCTGGTCGGCGCGGTATCCGGATTGCTCACCGAGCGGGCCCGGTCGGCCCCCGACGACGAACTCGCCGCCCTCACCGGATTGCGGACCGGCAACACCGTCCCGCCCGAGGATCCCCGCCTGCACCGGCTGCTGCCCGATTTCCATCGCAGCGAGCCGGGTTCCCCCGACGCCGACCGCGCCGACCTCAACAGCGCGCTGCGCGGCCTGCACGAGCCGGAGATCATCGACAGCAAGCTCGCCGCCGGATCCGTGGTGCTGGAGACCGTCCCCAGCGACGGCGGCAAGATCGTCCTCACCCCGGAACAGGCCGACGCCTGGCTGACCGCGTTGACCGACGTCCGCCTGGCCCTGGGCACCGTCCTCGGCATCGACGCCGACACCCCCGAACAACTCGATCCCGACGACCCCCGCGGCCCCCACCTCGACGTCTACCACTGGCTGACCTGGATGCAGGACTCCCTGCTCCAGGCCCTGGCCCCGTAGCGATGCCCCGCCCAAGCCACACGCACCCCAGCGCCTCTGGTGCACCCAGCGCCTCTGGTACCCCTGGTGCGCCCAGCGCGTCTGGTGCACCCAGCGCCGCCCCTGGTGCCCCGAACGCACCCAGCGCCCCTGGTGCCTCTGATGCACCTAACGCCCCTCGCACCCCTGGCGCACTCGGTGCCCCTGGCACG